>JBCBJX010000028.1:0-30512 GCA_038522735.1 Pseudomonadota bacterium | reverse complement strand
GCCGACGCCGAGGGCGGCGATGAGTTCCGACGCGATCGTGCCCGCCGAGCCGACGGCGACGTCGAGGCCGGCGGCGGCGACGTTCGCGCGGGTCCGGGCCGTTGAAATCGCCGAGCGGTAGTCGAGGACGTCCGCATACGCTTTTTCAAGCTGCTGCACGAGGCCGACGTTTCCGTCCGTCGCGGCGTTGAGGTCGAACGTCCGTCCGGTCACGGTTTCAAACCGCGCGACCTGAGACTGCTGTTTTAGGTCGGTGATGATCCGGCTCATATTGCGGAACGCGAGCGCGGTGGGCAGGCCGCTGACGGTCATCGATCAGATCTCCAGTAGACGTTGAATGAGCTGATCGATGACTTCGATCACCCTCGCGTTCGCTGCATAGGACTGCTCGATCAGAATGAGCTGCGCGGTTTCCGCGTCCGTATCGACGCCGGAGAAGGTCCGCTCCGCGTCCGAAAGCGACTGGACGCGCGACTGGAGCGCGGTGGCGGCGGTTTCCGCGCCGCGCTGCTCGGTCGTCTTGAGGGAGGTGAAGGACGCGACGAGATCGTTCGCGGAGAAGGCGCCGAAGACGCCGGTCTCCGCCGGCGGCGCAGCCGGATCGCGGAAGGCGTCGATCAAGTTCCGGACGATGACGTCGGACCCCGTCTCGCCCGGTGCAACGGAATTAATCCCGTCGCGGATGCGCCGGTATTCTCCGCCTGCTGCGGGGTCAATTGCGTCGTTGACGGCGATGCGGCTTGCAAGACCTTCCTGGTTCGCCGGATCGAACGCCGCGCCGAAATCGGTGAAGAGGCCAGCGTCGCCGGCGACGAGGGTCGGATCGACTGCGGGCGACTGGAACCGCTCCACGAGATCGCGGGCGAGGGCGTCGACCTGGTCGGCGAACTCGACGCCGGTTTCATCGCGCACTTTGAAGAGGGCGCCGATCGATCCGCCCTCGACGCCGAGAACGCCCGAGCCCGGGGTGATGTCGATATCGCCGACGGAAAGACCGGAGAGGGCGCCGTTCGCGAGCGTCTGGCCTTGAACGACCTGGCCTGCGGCGGTGAACGAGACCTCCTTCGCCTGGCCGTTCAACAGGAAGACGCCGTTCTCGCCGAGTATGTCCACCTTGCCGTTCTCGGTCGGAACTTCCTTAATCGGAATGATGCGCGAGATCTCGTCGAGCAGCTTTTCGCGCTGGTCCAGGAGCGCCGTCGCGTCGCGGCCGGAGACGACCGCGAGTTCAATCTCCCGGTTGATCGCTTCGACCTCGCCGAGATTGCCGTTCAGCTTTTCGATCTCGCGGGCGATCTGATTGTCCGCATCCGTGCGAAGAAGAGCTGCGGTCGCCGAGAGATCGTTGAACTTGGTGGTGATCGCCGAGGCGGCGACCGCCACGCGCTGCTGGGAGGCCTGGCTTTCCGGGGTGTCCGCGACGGCTTCAAGCGCCGTCTCGAAGTCTTCATAAAGAGCGAAAAGACTGTCCAGATCGTCCGGGCCGCCGATCGCCGAGGCGATGGTCGATGCCGCGCCCTCCGCGATCCCAGCGTTTGCGAGGCGGCCTTCCGCTCCCCTCAGATCCCGGACGAGATTGGCGTCGACGGCGCGGTTGATCCCCGCCACCTCCACGCCCGAGCCGCGTCCGGCGGTGATGGAGGAGGCGAGTTCGACCGATCTCCTGTTGTAATCGTCGTTCAACGCGTTCGCGATGTTGTTCGCCGCGATTTCGGCCATGCGGCCGGTCGCGGAGAGCCCCGAATACGCGTTGTTGAGAGCGCTGTTGATGCTCATGGGTCGGTCTCACGCGGCGCGTCGCGCCGCCTCTTCTCCTTATCGGATCAGGTTGGTTGTTTCCTGAAGCACTTCGTCGATGGTCTGAATGATCCTGGCGTTGGACGAATAGGCCCGCTGCGTCTGGATGAGATCGGTGAGTTCGGCGGTGATGTCCGTCGTCGACTGCTCAAGCGTGAAGCCGAGCAGGCCGCCCACAGGGCCCGACGCCGCATCCCAGAAATAGATCGATCCGGAGTCCTGGGTGAGCGAGAACGCCGAGCCGTCCTCCGCCCGCAGAGCGTTCGGGTTCGCAACGTCGCCGATCGGGATCTGATAGACCGTCTGGCGGAAGCCGGTGTCGTACACGGCCTCGATGAAGCCGCCCTCGCTCACTTCGTAGCGATCCACGGTGCCGATCGGCGTGCCGTTCCGCGTCACCGAAACCGGCGCGAAGTCGCCCGCGAGCTGGGTGAGGGAGGAGTTGCCGGGAACGCCGATATCGACGGCGATGGCGCCGCCCTGCACGGGCACGGTCAGGACGCCGGTCGCCGCGTCGTACGCGCCGCCGTCGTTGGTGATGGCGTCGATCGATCCGCCCGAGGCGGCCGTCGCGTCGAAATCGACGTCGAAGGACGCGACAGGAACGGCCGGAACCGTCGGGTCGGCGGAATCATAGACGTTGACTGTCCACGCATCGCTGCGGCCGGTCGCCGGAACGTCCGGGTCGAACTCGAAGGTCAGCGTCTGCGCGAGGCCGATGCTGTCGATGTATTCGACGGGGAAGGTGAGGGTCGTATCCGACGCGCCGGCGAGCGTCTCCGTCGCCGGAAGATTGAGGCCGAGATTGATCTCGGTCGTCGCTTCGGAGGCGAAGATCGCCTGATTGAGCTGAACGGGTTCGAGGCCCGCAGCGCTGTCGCGGCTCGGCACGGTGACGGAGCCGTCCGTGTTCGCCGGCCAGCCGAGGAGGAAAAGCCCGCCTTCCGTGCGCAGGAAACCGTTGGAGTCGGTGTTGAAGGAGCCGGTGCTCGTCAGCCGCAGAGGCGGCGAGCCGGCGGTGTTGAGGCCTGCGGCCGTCGTCACTGGGATGAGGCCCTCGCCGTTCACGGTGAGGTCGGTGGCGTTGCCCGTTGAGACGAGCGCGCCTTCAGCCGTCACGTTACGGAAGGTTTCAACGCGCACGCCGCCGGCGGCGTAGCGGGTCGAGGCCCCTCCGCTCACTAGCGACACGAATTCCGTGTCCACGCGTTTGTAGCCGTTCGTCGACGAGTTCGCGATATTGTCCGAAATAGTCGCAAGTTTCGTCGAGTTCACCGAAAGGCCGGCGACACCCGCGTTCAATGCTGACGTAACGCTCATTTCCCTTGCGCCTCCTGCGCTATGTGACGGATTTCCCGGCGCGCAGTATCGGGTCGAGCGTTTAACGATCGATTACGGGGGCGTAGACGAACTTTTAACTTAAATTCACAGGGGCTTGTTCTTCAAAAGCGTGATGGCGATACGCCGGTTTTCAGGGGCGTAGGGGTCCTCGGAAAGAGGCGCCGTGTCCGCCGCGCCGGCGACGGTCGCGAACCGCCCGCTTTCCAGGCCCTTCGCGATCAAGGCCCGCCGCGCGGCGTGCGCCCGGTCGGTGGAAAGCTCCCAGTTGCTGTAGGTCCCGCCGGCGGAAAAGGCCGCGGCGTCGGTATGCCCGGTGATCGCGACGTCGTTCGTTGCGATCGAGAGCGTCGAAGCGATCACGTCGAGCAGCCGTTCAAGGCGGGGGGAGGGCGTCGTCGCCCCGCGTGCGAACAGCGCTTTGTCGCCGGTGTCGACGAGTTCGATCACCAGCCCGTCGGCGGTGACCCGCACGCGCATGTGCTCGGCGAGGTCGCCGTCCTGGTCGGCGGCCTCCGCCATCGCCTGCAGGCTCGCCTGGAGCGCCTCGAGGCCGTCCGTCAGCAGAGGGTCCTGCGGCTTCGGCGCGGCGGGAACGCCCGGCGGCGTGATCGACTGGCCGGAGCCGCGCGCGCCCTGGCCGGTGCCGCCGGAGCCGGAGAACGCGCGCGTTTCCTGCGACATCAGCGTGTCGCCGCCGAGGGCGCCGGACCCGCCGCCGGAAACGCGGCTGATCGGGATCGCCGGGTCGAAATAGTCCGCAATGCCCTTGCGCTGGTCTTCGGTCGTCGCGTTGAGGAGCCACATGAGAAGGAAGAACGCCATCATCGCCGTCACGAAGTCGGCGTAGGCGACCTTCCACGCGCCGCCATGGTGGCCTTCCTCGCCGCCGCCGCTCTTGCGCTTGATGATGATGGGGGCTTTGTCGGTCGCGGCCATCGGATGGTGTGCTCAACTCGCTGAACGCCGGACCTAGCAAATCAGGGTTACTGATAAGCGGACCTGACGCTGTGAGATCGGATGCGTTCGGAAAGGCCGTGTTTACCCTGATCGTCGCAGTTTCAGGCGACCGACAGGAGCTCTTGATGTACGTTCAGGATTTCGAAACCAACGTGAAGCGTCAGATGCTGGACAAGGTCCGGATGAACGCATCGGCGTTCCCGGTCCTCGCCCAGATCTCCGGCACGTTCGCGCGCAATGCGAGCGATTGCGTGCGCGACTATCTCGGAACGCTGACGGAAACGGTGGGCTCGAATTTCTCCGTGAAGCGCTACGGCGCCTTCATCGACAACACGACCATGCCGGCGATGATCGGCGTCCTGAAAACGGACGATGACCGCGGCGCGGCGGCGATCAGCATCGAACCGCGCTTCGCCAACATCATCACCGACTTGACGATGGGCGGCGACATGCCGGACCTCGACGAGCTGCAGGGACGAACGCCGACGGCGATCGACTGCGCGCTTGCGACGATCCTGATCGACCGTCTTCTCGTCATGTTCGACCAGGTGATGGTCGGCGCCTGCGGGGAATCGATCGGGCTTCTCCATTGCGAGCGGTTCGAGCACGTTCCGATGCTGCTGGACATCGCGCCGGAACGCTCCGAACTCATCAGCTTTCAGGTGGCCTTTGAAATCGGCGAGACAGGAGAGCCCGCCAGCTTCGAACTCCTCATCCCGATCGCGATGTTCGAGAAAGTCCGCGCCCGGCTTCAGTATTCGACGGCCCCGCTGACCCCTGAGGAAAGCACGCAATGGGCGGCCCATATGGAGGCCGTCGTTCAGGTCGCGCCGATGCCGCTGAACGCGGAGCTTGCGCGCCTTGCTCTCCGTCTCGACGATGTCGCCCAATGGTCCGTCGGCGATGTGATCGCCCTGCCGGCCGCAAGCGTCAGCGATATCCGTCTCGTCGCGAAGACGCCCGAAGGCGCGCAGGATGTCGGCGGCGGCCGCCTCGGCACGTCAAAGAACAAAAAGGCGTTGAAGCTCGACGGCCCTCTTGATACGGAGTTTTTAAGGTCTCTGGGCTGATCGCCTGATTCCGAGGCGATCCTGACGGGCAACCTTGGGCCAAGGCAGCTCTGACATCAGCGTCGGCCGGATCGTCAAAACCGCCGACCGGGAGGCGGCCTGCAGTTTACTTGCAGACGACGCGGTTCCTGCCGGTTTCCTTCGCCTGATAGAGGTTCTGGTCGGCCCGGTTGATGAGGCTGTTGATGTCGTCGCCGTCGTTCAGCTCGGCCGCGCCGAAGGAGACGGTCACTGATTTGATCAGCACCTTTCCTTCCCGGTTGGTGACCGGGCGGGCGGCGATGGTCGAGCGGATCTGCTCGGCGAGGACGGCGGCGTTGCGCAGGCGCGTGCGTGGCAGGACGATGGCGAATTCCTCGCCGCCATAGCGCGCGACGACGTCCTGTCCCTTGACGCATTCCGACATGTTGCGCGCCACATGCTGCAGCGCGCGGTCGCCGGTCGCATGTCCGTGCACGTCGTTGATCTTCTTGAAGTGATCGATGTCGCACATGATCAAGGACAGCTTGTCGCTGTTCTCGCGCGAGGTGATGATGGCTCTGGCGAGCTGGCCGTCGAAGGAGCGGCGGTTGTGCACGCCCGTGAGGTGGTCGCGCATCGATTCTTCACGCAGGGCGGCGAGCTCCGAGCGGAGGTTTTCGACCTCCGACTTTGCGTGGGTGAGGCCGTCTGACAGCTCGCCCGTCCGTTTCAGGACGGATTTGTTGTTGGCCGCGAGGGCCTGAATCACTTTCGCGAGCTGGTCCGGGGAAGTGATCGAGGGAAGGACGCGGGCGTTGTTTTCAAGAAAGTCCGCGAAATGCTCTGTTGAATCGATGTTGTCGCCGACGATCTGCATCAGATTGAGGATCTGCTCGTCGAGGGAGGCGCGGGCGTGTTCGAGGGTGGAGCTTTCCGCGCTCTGGGCGAGAAACGTGTCGTAGAGATCGTCGAGGAGGTCCGTCGCGACGGGCGCGCCGGACTCGATCGCGCCGTTGAGGCGCTCCGACAGGGTCGGGTACTGACCGGAGACGTGAGCGTACCAGAGCTCGAAGTATTTCGGCAGCGGCGGCGTTCCGAACTCTTCGAGCTTCGCGAGCGCATGGTTGGCGGCGTCGACCGCCAGATCGTAATCGTTGATGGCGTGCTGGAGCATCCCGGACCGACCCCTCGAAAACGCGATGTGCGTTTGAAACCTGCGTCAGTTCTATCGGCGCGGGCTGTATGATTGGTTAAGTCCGGGATTTTTTCAGCCCGACTAAACCCCGTTTAGAGGCCTTGTTTCGTAAGCGAACTGTCCTCGTGGACAAGGATGTCGAGAACGAGGTCGCGGCCCTTCACGACGTTATGGCCTTCGACGACGCCGACCGTTTCGGTACGGAAACCTGCGCGTGCGGCGGCTTCGTCGAAGGCGCGCCGCTCGGACCGGTCGATGACGGCGACGCCGCAGGTCGGGTTTTTTTCGATGACGCCCGCGGCTTCGGCGCCGTCGCCGAGCACCGTCTCCGTTCCCAGATAAAATACGTTGGATGGCTCGCGATAACCGGCGGTGGCGGTCGTCCGCTCGTCGCAGCCCCCAAGGTCCGCGACGACCGCGCCGGCGTGGTGGGAGGGCCACAGCCGGTCCATGCGGGGCGCGGCGCCTTCAAAGACAACCGTGTAAAGAATGATGGTCATCGCAGCGACGCCTGCGAAGGACGCGCGCCCCGGCTTTGCGGCGAAGACGGCGCCGGAGACGGCCGCGGCGAGGCCCGCGGCGAGGGCCGCGAGATCGATCGGCGTCGCGCTCGCAGGCAGCGCGGCGAAGAGCGCGCCCGCATCCTCGCGGGTCGCTTCGTCTGCGGAAAGATAGGCCCGCGCCACGATCGGCACGGCGCCGAGGAGGAGGGCGACCAGCGTGTAGAGCGCGGCGGCGGCCCGGTGCGCCCAGCGCGCAAAGGCTTTCTCCAGCACCGCCGGCGCGTCTTTCAGGCCGAGGGCCGCGAGGATCGCGATCGCCGGGAAGGCCGGGATGACGTAATGGGGCAGCTTGGTCGCCACGAACTCGAAGATGAGCCAGGTCGGCGCCGCCCACGCGATGAGGAAGATCCCCGCCGGCTGCGCCCGCTTCAGCCACGCCGCCCCGGTCGCGAGCCCGAGGAGGAGGACGCCCGGGAAGAACGTCACGGGCAGAAGCATGGTGTGGTAGCCGAGGGGCCCCGCATGGCTGTCGTCGCTTTCAGCGACCTTGCCGAGAAGCGCGTGGCCGACCGCCTCTTCGATGAACGCGCCGTTCGTCTGGAGGGTGATGAGCACGATCCAGGGCAGCCCCACCGCCGCGGCGACGAGGAGGCCGAGGAGGGGTTTGAGCCGCTTCACGACGCCCCAGTCGCGCGTCCAGAGCCCGTAGACAAGGATCGTCGCCGACGAGACCATGGTGATGATCGGACCTTTCACCATGATCGCCGCGCCGCTCGCCGCCCAGAAGAGGAGGGGCGCGCCGATGAAGTTTGGGGCGGCCGATCCCTTCGGCTTCGTCAGGAGGAAGAAGAGCGCCGCCTGCGCCGCCGCCCCGCACGCGAGCAGCATGGCGTCGGTCTTGGCGATCCGCGCCTCGAGGCTCGGTGACAGCGCGAGGGCGACGAGCGCGCCCGCAACGAAGCCGACGCTCGGCCCGCCGATCCGCGCGCCGAGGAGCGCCGTCGCCATCGCCGCGATCAGTATGCCGAGGGCGGAGGGAATGCGGTGCGCCCAGATCGGCGCATCTTCTCCGCCGAAGGGCTGGGTCGCGACCACCTGCATCCAGTAAATGCCGGCGGGCTTCACATGGCGCGCCTGCTCTTGAAAACGGATGTCGACATAGTCCCCCGTCTCCATCATCTGCCGCGCCGCCTGAGCGTAGCGCGCCTCGTCCCGGTCGCTCGCCGGCAGGGAGAAAAAGCCCGGCAGGATGGAGAGAAGAACGACAGCGGCGAGGCCGAGATAGCCCGCGAGCGACAGCCGGTTTTCGGACGGGGAGGCGGTCATGCTCAGACCCCGTCGCGTCCGGTGTGGTCCGGCCGGAGAAGGAGTTCGCGGCCCGGTGTGTGGGTGCGCCGCATCAGCCAGAGAACGCCGGAAAGATCGAACAGCCCCGCCGCCGCCCGGCCGATATTGGAATACTTCGAAACGCCGTGCGCCCGCGGACGGTTCTCAACTGGCACATAGCGCGTCTCGAAGCCGAGATGCTGGACGAGGGCCGGCAGGTAACGATGGAGGGCGTCGAAGAACGGCAGCGCGAGAAAGACGTCCCGCGGGACGAGCTTCAGCCCGCACGCCGTGTCCGGACAATCATCGTTCAGGAGGCGCTTGCGCAGTCCGTTCGCGAGGCGCGAGGCGGTCTTGCGGCTCGCCCCGTCGGTCCGCTGCTTTCTGACGCCGCCGACAAGCCCCACCGCGCCGACTTTGCGCAGGTCGATCTCTCGGGTCATGGCGACCACGTCGTCCGGGTCGTCCTGGCCGTCCCCGTCCATGGTCCCGACCCAGACGGCCTCGGCCGCTATGAAGCCGGTGCGGAGCGCGGCGCTTTTGCCGGAGCGCCTCGGGTGGACGATGAGGCGCACGCGCGAGGACCGCTCCGCGTGCTCGCGCACCGTGTCGGCGGTCCCGTCTTCGGAGCCGTCGTCGACGATGATGATCTCCGCGCCGAGGTCTTCGGTCTTCTCCAGCGCCTCGGCGATCACCGCGCCGATGTTCTCGCGCTCATTGAAGACGGGAATGACGATGGAGAGGGCGGGCGAACTCATGGGAACCTGGATCGGCGACGGGTCGGCGAGGGCTTATCGCGGGCCGCGGCCGGGGGGAAGGGCGGCCCGCGCTGCGCCCCGCGCTGCGCCCCGCGCTGGCTTCGGCGGCGGCGACCGCTACCTCGGGACGCAACAAAGACGCGGGGGAGCCTTCCGGTGGAGAGATCGGTCGTTCTGAAGCTGCTGGCGCTGATGCTCGCGCCGCTGTCGTTTTCCACCGGGGCGTTCGTCTTCGGCGGCGTTCTTGCGCCCATGGCCGGCGATCTTGGCGTCTCGATTGCGGCGGCGGGTCAGCTGCAGGCGGCGTTCGCCCTCTCCTGCGCTGCGGCGGGTCCGTTTCTCGCCCGATATACCGGCCGCTTCGAGCGTCGGCGCGTGCTGCTCGCCGTGCTCGCGGCGATGGTGCTCTTCAACGCCCTCTCGGCTGTCGCCGGCGGCTACGGGCTCCTTTTCGCAGCGCGGGTTGCGACCGGGATCGCCGGCGCGCTGACGATCCCGGTTTCCTCGGCGATCGCCGTCGGCCTCGCCCCGCCGGAGAAGCGCCCCCAGGCCCTCGCCATGGTCTATGCGGGCATCGCGCTCGCGCTCCTCATCGGCATTCCGCTTGGAACGTTCGTCGGCGGCGCTTACGGCTGGCCGGCCTGTTTCTGGCTCGCCTCCGCCATGTGCGGCGTCGGGTTTTCGGCCGCTCTCTTCGCCCTCCCGAAAACGCCGCCGCCGCCCGCGCCGCCCGAAGGCGCCTTCAGGCGCGCCCTCCAGGGGGGGACGCCGCGACTTTACCTTGCGACCTTCGCCGGGTTCGCCGCGACCTTTGCGAGCGTTTCCTTCGTCGGGCCGGTGACGACGGCGATCACCGGTCTTGAAGGCGCCTCCATCGGCGCGGTCCAGATCTTCGTCGGGATCGGTTCGCTGATCGGGCTGTTCTTCGGCGCGCGGATCGCCGCCCGGGTCGGCGCCCCTGCGATTCCGGCGCTCCTCGCGATCATGGCGCTGACCCAGGCGCTCATCTCCGTCGGCATGCGGATCGAGGCGGGCTTCGCGGCGAATTTCGTTCTGGCGGTCGGCGCCTTCGGCGTCGGCGCCGGCGCGCTCTTCGCCCTCTCGACAGTGGTCCAGAACGCGCTTTCGGAACGCGCAGGGCCCGCAGCGACGGTCGCCTTCGCCCTCAACGGGTCGATGGTTTATTTCGGACAGGGCGGCGGCGCGCTCATCGGCGGCCTCACGACCTCGGGGATCGCGCTCGCGAGCGTCGGCTATGCGGGCGCGACGATAGGGGTGGTGGCCGCGACGGGCGTCTTTCTCGCTCAGCGGCGCGTCTCAGACCAACTTGAGAGCTCGGCATGATCGCCTCGCTCAAAACGAAAATCAGCACGCCATTGATCAGTGAAACTCGCGCCTTCTACGAGCGGGCTTTCGGCATGAGTGTGCTTGAAGAATGGGACGATGCGGACGATCGCGGCGTTATTCTCGTTCCGCCCGGCGGTCGGACGGAGGCGCTGCTGGAGATCTATTATTGCGAGAAGGCGACGGATCTTTCGGGCGTCAGCCTTCAGTTCAAAGTCTCAAGCGTCAGCGAGTTCAAGGCGGCCTTGCCCGATGACGTCGATTTTACAGGTCCGACGCCCCGCCCGTGGGGCGCGACGTACCTTTACTTGAAGGACCCGGCCGGCGTCGCCGTGATCGTCTATGAAGGGTGCTGGTGACCTAGGCTCCATATTCAATCAGAACGACTGGCATGTGCCGATCGCCGCCAATCACAATGATTTTGGCGAGCGGCGGTTTTGGGGCGAAGAAAGGCCTCCCATTGAATGACGGCGCCCGTAAAAGAAGCGACAAGTTCTTTTGGCACGGTTGCTCGGGCGACCCTTTAGAACGCGTTGGTGGTCGCTGAGCGGTTCCCCGGTCAATGGTTTGGAAATTTTGAAGGTGCGAGGATGAGCAGTTTACTGTTTCAGGTGCTTTTTTGTTCGTTCTTAGGAATTGCGGTCCAGTCGGTCGCGGCGCAGAGCGCTAGTCACGAACCAGTAGACGTCTTGCTGCAGCAACCCGTGACCGCGAGCGACGGAACACGGCTCGCGGCCACGGTCTGGAAGCCTGACGCTGACGATGAACGATACACAACTGTGCTGGTCGTTACTCCGTATGTCTCGGATGAGGCCCACGCCCGCGGGCGCCTCTATGCTGACCGCGGATACGCTACGGTGAGTTTGGATAGGCGCGGTCGCGGCGCGTCGGACGGAGCTCATGAGGTCCTCACCGACGTTGGGCCAGACGCATGCGACGCCATTGCCTGGGTTAAAGAACAGCCCTGGTCGGACGGACGGGTGGTTATGCGAGGCGGCTCATACCGCGGCATGGCGCAGTGGATGGCTGCGCGGGTCTGCCCAGACGAAATCGACACCATGATACCGACGGCGTCGGTTTATCCGGGTCATGACGATTTCCCGATCGGTCCGGGCGCTGTGACGCACAAATATATCGCCCAGTGGCTGAGCTTCGTTGCCGGGCCGACTCGTAACATCAACCTGTTTCTGGACAACGAATACTGGCGCGAGCGCGCCCTTGCATCCTATCGAGCCCACGTCCCCTTCCACCAATACGACGCATTCATAGGCGCCCCGTCGCCGATCTTCCAGGAGTGGGTGGAGACGTTGTCGGAACCGAACCGCTGGAAATCCTATGCCATCCCCGCGGAGGCCTACGCGGGGATGGATATGCCAATCTTGTCGATAACCGGCCATTTCGACGGCGACCAGCTCGGCGCGCTGCGCTACCATCGCGAGCTCCAGACCCACGCAAAGCGCCGCGCGAAGGGCGAGCACTACCTGGTTATGGGCCCTTGGAACCACGCTGGTACCCGCGTGCCGAGCCGGACCCTTGGTGAGAGTGTTGAGTTTGGGCCCGACGCCGTTTTCGACATGGACCAGTTCAATCTTGACTGGTTAGATTGGCGACTCGGGCGTGGCCCCCAGCCTGAGCTCTTAGAGAAGGGCCGGGTGGCGTATTATGTCGCGGGCGCTGAGGAATGGCGGCATGCGGACAGCCTTGATGGGATCACTGCAGAGACGCGGTCTCTATTCTTATCCGCTGCGCCAGAAGAAGCGCGCGACGTCTTCAAGTCCGGCCGATTGGTTGCAGCGCCGCTCCCCGCGGAGAAGGCCCACACCTTCATCAGCGATCCGCTGGATACGACGCCTGCGGACATCGCCGACGTCGACTGGTTCAAGCTTTGGGACAGGGATTTCCGTGCTGTTTGGCCTGCGTACCTTCCCGAGACTCTGGTCTTTCACTCGGCAGCCTTTCCGGAGGCCAAGATCCTGGCCGGCCAGATGAAACTGACCCTACACCTGGAGATAGATGCCCCGGACACTGATCTGTTCACTACGGTCTACGCCGTCTTTCCAGATGGCAAGGCGCTTTATCTCGGCGGGGATGTCTTGCGGGCGCGTTTTCGAAACGGATGGGAGCCCGAACTCGTTGAGCCGGGCGTCGTGGAGTCCTACGTCTTCGACTCGTTCCTCTGGAACGCGCGGGAACTGCCCGCTGGAACGCGAATTCGTCTAACGGTCGGCCCTTTCAACGATCCTGGCTATCAGAAGAATTACAACTCAGGCGGACGGCTTGGTTTCGAAACCGCCGAAGATGCGCGCATCGCGACCATCAAACTGCACCACAATAGCGAGTATCCAAGCGTGCTCGAGCTTCCCTTTGCGCCATAGCCACAAGCTCAGTGGAATCTATCGCAGCTGGGCCCGACTTCGTGAGCGCTTAAGCGTCAAGCCAGCGATTTGTCCTTCGTGCGGCAAATGTCAAAGTGAGATGCAAAATTGCTGCTCGCCGAAGAGCGAATTAATTTCTGCCTGTACCCAAGTCGCGGGCGTCCGTTTTGGCGCGTTTTAGGACGGTCGTTCCGCTTTGTGAGCGTTGGAAATGCGCCATATATGCTCAGTCTGATTGAGTCTGGACCCTAGAACCGCGCCCTGAGGCCGAAGGCGAGGGTGCGTTCTTCGGCCGGGAAATATCGCTCATTGCCGAAGGCGAAGTCGGCGCGCTCCGCGTAGAACGCATCGAGGGCGTTGCGCAGGGCGGCGAAGGCCTCGACGTCGCGCGGCAGGCGGACGGCGGCGCGGAGGTTCAGGATATCGTGGCCCGGATACTCTTCCGTGTTGGATGCATTGAGGAAATAGGCGCCGACATGGACCCATTCCGCCTCCAGACGAAGCGCCCTCGACGGACGCAGGGTCAGGCGCGTGTTGGCGAGGGTCGTCGGCGCGGCGTCGACCTCGTCGCCTTCGGAAATGTCCTCTGAGTCGAGACCGCCGATCGCGCCGATATCGCGGGAGAAGCGGTAGGTGTGCTCGGCCAGCGTCCCCGCCGTCTCGAGGGTCGCCCATGCGGCGGGCTCGAACCGCACGCGCCATTCAAGGCCGATATGGCGGGTCTTTCCATCGGGGACGTTGAAGCCGTCGGCGTCGCGGAAGAAGAAATTGCGCTTCTCCATGGCGAAGGCGGCGAGGTCCCAGTCGAGGGGGCCGGCTGCGCCCCGCCAGCCGAGTTCCGCCGCGTCGATCGTTTCCGGATCCACCTCGCCCGCCTGCTGGTTGATCTGCAGACGGTAGAGATCTGTCGTCTGGGGCGGGCGTGCGCCGCGGGCGTAGCTTGCATAGATCGCGCCCGCATCGGTCCGGTAGAGGAGGGAGGCCTTCGGGCTCGCCGTCGTGAACGCGTCCGCGCGGTCGGCGGCGCGGCGGAAGCGGCCGACGACTTCAGGCTCGCCCTCCAGCTCGTTGTCATAGGCGTAGCGCGTATAGTCGATCCGTGCAGCGAGCGACGCTTCCAGACGCGCCGTCAGCTGGTAGGACGCTTTCGCGAAGGGCGAGACATGGTGGGCGACGACGGAATAATCATAGTGGACGCCCTGCGTGAACGAGAAGACGTCGGGGATCGTCTGGTTTTCCTTCAGGAAGCCGCGGGTGCGCTCGATATCGAGGCCTGCGATCAGTTCCAGCCGCTCCGAAGCCTGATGATAAACGCCCGACTGGGCGCCGACGCTCCAGTGGCCCGTATCCTCGATCGCGCGGCTCGGCAGGAAGTGCTGGAGGAACTCCATCTCCGTCCACCGCGCGAAGGGCGTGAGGACGACCTCCGTCTCCCCAAGCTCGATCTCCACCCGGCTTGAGGCGCGCGCGCCGGCGGAGTCCCGGTAGGCTTCGGGAAACGCGTTCGCCCGCCGGGCCGTCGCGTCGAGATAGGCGTCGTCCCCTTGCGCGAAGCCGGCGGTCTCCTGGTTGAGGTTATAGCCGCCGAGGACGCTCCGCACCGTGACGGCGTCGCCGAAATAAGTGTGGCGGAGGGTGAGCTTCTGCTGATCGAGCCCGGCGTCGGCGCGGAAGCCGTCCTCGGTGACGGCCGTGACGCCGATGAGCGCCGCCTGCCGTCCCCGCCCGCCGGAAAGGACGAGGGAGCCGCCATAGCGGTCTTCCGTGTCACCTGAGAGCGACAGGAACCCGCGCTCGGCCAATGACGGCTCCGGCGTGCGCACGTCGATCACGCCGTGTACGGCGTTGGCGCCGTAAAGCGCGCCCGAGGGTCCGCGAACGACCTCCACCGCCTCGGCGATCTCGATATGGCTTTCAAAGAGGCCGTTGGTGTTCGCAAAACCGGCGGACCGCACGGGCACCCCGTCTTCGAGATAAAGAAACGAGCCCGCGCCGGCGCCGCCGGTCAGCACCGGCGAGCGGATGGCGGTGAGGCTTTCGACCCCGTTGCCGCGCTGGATGTTGACGCCCGCGGCGCGGTTCAGGACTTCCGACGGATGATCCGGATCGACGAAACGAAGCTCGTCCGCCGTCAGAACGGAGACCGAGCGCGGCGTTTCCGACAGGGAGACGATGCGCCGCTCGCCCGTGACGACGATCAGCTCCGGACGCAGCGGATCGGCGAGGGCGATCTCCTCGCCCGCGGCCGGCTCCTCCTGAACGAGGACGATGTCCGGCGCGGGCGCGTCGATCATTCGCCCGCGTCGCCCGTCTCCGCCAGTCCGAAGACGCCCGCCCGCACGTCGACCGCCGTCTGCGGGAAGTCGGCGAACACCCCGTCGACGCCCGCGGCGTAGATGCGTTGAAGCTCGGTCTCAATATCGACGCCGTCGGCGGGCGCCTCGTCGTCCCGGAACGTCCAGGCGTGGACGAAGAGCCCGAGGGCGTGGGCCTCCTTCACGAAATCGGTCGTTTTCCCGTCGGGGCCGATGATCAGCGACTTCGCAGGGCCGACGCCGTCCGCATAGGTCGCGATCTCGTCGAGGGAGACGTTCGGCTGCAGGCCGGTGTCCGTCTCGACGCCGTAGACGAGCTGGACGAGGGGCTTCTCTGTCTTCTCACTGAGGGATTTCAGGAAGTCCGGATCAAAGGACTGGATGATCGCGGGCGGCTGGTCGATCGGGTTCTTGTAGCGGTCGAAAAGCTGCTCGGAGAGGGCCGCGAGGAGGGCGCCTTCAGGGTCGAGGCCGAGTTCCTCGAACACGTGCGGCTCTTTCATCTCCGGATACGCGCCGACGCCGTTCAGCGACGCGACGACCAGCACCTCGGAAAGAAGCGCCGGCGGATAGCGTTTATCGAAGGTCTTCGAGCGGCCCTCGCGCGGCTGGATCGCGCGCAGGCGGCGTAGCTCGCCGATGGTCATGTCCTCCACCCACCAGTCCTCGCGCTCCTCGCCATTGGAGACGCCGAGCCGCTTTTTGTCGGCGTAGTCCGGACGGCTGGCGACGTCGGTGGTGGTTGAGAGATAGCGTTCATGGCGGACGACGAGGTAGCCGTCCTTCGTCATCACGACGTCGGGCTCGAGATAGTCGGCGTTGCGGGCCGTCGCGATCTCGAAAGCCGGGACCGTATGCTCCGGCCGTTCGCCGGAGGCGCCCCGGTGGGCGATGACGATCGGCGGCTCGCCGGTCAGGGTCTGCTCCGTCGTGGTTTCGGAGCCGCAGGCGGCGAGCGCCGCGGCGGCGAACAGGAGTACGCGCATGTCCCTCTCTCCGTGGTCTGGTGTCCCCGGCGCGCATGTAGGCGAAGCGCGCCGCGGGCGCCAGTCACTCCGCCGCCGCCCGGTACTGGGCGTCCTGCTGTTTCTCCCAGAGCGATGCGTAAAGCCCGCCTTTGGCGAGCAGCTCCTCATGGGTTCCGGCTTCGGCGATGCGGCCCCTGTCCATCACATAGATCCGGTCCGCGCCGATGATCGTTGAAAGCCGGTGGGCGATGACGAGGGTGGTCCGGCCTTCGGAGACCCGGTCGAGGGCGGATTGGATCGCCCGCTCCGTCGCCGCGTCGAGGGCGGACGTCGCCTCGTCGAGGATCAGGATCGGCGGGTTTTTCAGGATCGTCCGGGCGATGGCGACGCGCTGCTTCTCGCCGCCGGAGAGTTTGAGGCCGCGCTCGCCGACCTGGGTCTCCCAGCCGTCCGGCAGGGATCGGATGAAGTCGCCGATGGCGGCGAGGTCCGCGGCGCGCTCGATCTCGTCTTGAGAGGCGCCCGGCCGTCCGTAGGCGATGTTCGCGCCGATCGTATCGTTGAAGAGGACGGTGTCCTGCGGGACGACGCCGATGGCGGCCCGCACGGACTTCTGGGTGAAGCGCTTCACGTCCTCGCCGTCGATTAGGATGTGGCCTGATTGCGGTTCGTAGAAGCGGTTGAGGAGCCGGGAAATGGTGGACTTGCCGGCGCCCGTGGGCCCGACGATCGCGATGAAGTCGCCGGGCGCCGCTTCGAATGAGAGCCCGTCGAGAATGGTCCGGTTCGCCTCATAACCGAAATCCACGTCCTCGAAGGCGATGGCGCCGTCACGCACCTGCAGGGGTTTCGCGTCCGGGGCGTCCTCGACCTCCGGCGCCTCGGCGAGGAGGTCGAACATCTTCTCCATATCGACGAGGGCCTGTTTAATCTCCCGATAGGCGAAGCCCAGAATATTGAGGGGCTGATAAAGCTGCATCATGATGAGGGAGATCGCCGCGATGGCGCCCACCTGCATCTCCCCCGCCGCGACGCGCGCCGAGACGAGGGCGAGGGCGGCGACGAGCCCGATGTTCATGATCGCCGCCTGGCCGAGATTGACCGCGGCGAGGGTGAGGTTCGAGCGCACCGCCGCGTCCTGATAGGCCTTCATGGCGGCGTCGTAGCGGTCCCGCTCATAGGCCTCGTTGGTGAAGTACTTCACCGTCTCGTAATTGAGGAGCGCGTCCACCGCATGGGTGTTGGCGCTGGTGTCGAGGGTGTTCATCTCCCGGCGGAATTTCAGCCGCCATTCCGTCGAAGTCAGGGTGAAGAGGAAATAGCCGCCGACTGTCGCGAGCGCGATGCCGGCGAAGGCGGGCGCATAGCGGACGCCGAAGAGGACCGAGATGATCGCGAGCTGCACCAGCGTCGGGCCGATGTTGAAGAGGAGGAAGCGGAAGAGGAAGTCGATGGACTTCACGCCCCGTTCGATGATCCGGCTGAGCCCGCCCGTGCGCCGTTCCAGGTGAAAGCGCAGGGAAAGCTCGTGCAGGTGCGCGAAGGTTTCGACCGCGACGCGCCGGGTCGCCGTCTGGCCGACTTTCGTGAACCAGAGTTCGCGCAGCTGCGGCAGGCCGGCCCCGAGCAGCCGGACGATCCCGTAGCCGACGACGAGGCCGATCGCGAGCCAGCCCGCCTGCTCCCCGGCCGAACCGCCGGCGGCGAGCCGGTTCACCGCCGTCTCAATGAAGAGCGGCGCCGCGACGGTCGCCAGCTGGCCCGCCACCGTCGCGCCGAGGGCGCCGGCGACGCGCAGCCGGAAGCCCGGATTGTCCTTCGGCCAGAGATGCGGGAGGAGCGGCAGCGCAGCCCTCAGCCCGCCCCGCGGCCCCGACCCGGAAGCGCTGTCAGGCGGCATGGGCGGTCCTTTCACCCGCCGCATGTGGCGGGCGCGGGGGCTGAGGTCAAATCGCGGCGGGCCCAGTTGCGCCTTACGCCGCGCGGCGGCGCAGGGCCCAGCCGGCGAGGCGGCCCGCCATCAGGTGCGCCGAAAGAACGATCGCCGGGACGACGCCGAGGGTGATGACGGAGAAGATGAGATACCAGCCCGCCGCATGGCCGGCGGTGGCGCTGCGAGCCTCTACATCGGTGAAGACGAAGAGACAGGCGACGACGATGAGCGCGCTCGGGATGCAGACGATGAGCGCCAGCGCGGAGCCGACGGACGGCCGGGGGCGCAAAGGCCAAAGCGACGCGGCGAGCGCCAGCGGCGTCCAGTGGATCGCGATCAGGACGAGGCTGACGGCGTGTTCGGGCGACGGCACGCTGGTCCTCCTCCCGCCAAAACGCACGCTTCAGCCTCCGCGAAGAACGCTTCATCTTCCTTAAGGAAATCTTCGCCCTTTGCTTGTATTCATCCTTAAGCGAACCATAAGCAAGGCCAGTGTTGGCGGACGCGACCGAAACCCTCATCCTTTCCGTCATCGGCTATGGCGTTTTCTTCGGGCTGATGTGGGTCGTCCTGTCGCGCGACGCGCACTGGTGGCGCTATCTTGCAAGCGCCTATGCGAGCCCGCGGGAAGCGGCTCTCGAGACCCGCCGCTTCCAGCACGGCGTCGTCTACGGGAAGGGCGGCGCGTCGAAATCCTATAACGGGCTCCTGACGATCGAGCGCCGAGCGGAGGGCGTGGCGCTCAGCGTCATCCCGCCGTTCTCATTCTTTCATAAACCGCTGTTTATCCCGTATAAGGACGTTCAGGGCTGGGGCCAGCTCTGGTACGTGAACGCGAAATCCGTCGAACTCACTTTCGAGCGCGCGCCGGACGTGAAGCTCGTCATGCCGGCGAGCCAGATCGAATGGCTGCAGCAGGCCTCCGGCGCCGCGATGGAGATCCGCAGCGAAACATCGCCGCACACGGCGCGCCCGAACCTCTGGTATCTCGCAATCTTCGTGCAGGGTATGCTGGCGCTCTGGCTGCTCGGCTGGCTCGCCCTGCGCTGATCGGCTTCGCCCTCCGTTCAGCGCGGCAAGCCCGCGTCGACCCCGTTCCCTCGCAGGGCTGCAGCCAGCTCTCCCATGCCGGGGCGTTCCCACAGTGCATGATATCGCGGATGTTCCAGGACCCAGTCCGGATACGGATTGACGCCGTAGAGCGGGGTTTCTGCGAAGGTCGTCGAAAATAGATCGCCGCGCTCGTAAGCGAGGTGCAGGAGATCGAGGATCTGCTCGTCCGGCAGGATGTCGGCCAGGGTCGGCCCCCACATTCCGATGGTGTCGGTGATCTGTTCGCCTTCAAAGATGCGACGTATCCGTTTGATCTGTTCGTTTTTGTCAGGTCGGTCGAGGCGAATGGAGAAAAAAGCGGGGTTTATGCGCGCCACATGCGGCTTGCGGGCGTCCGGGATCGAAACAAGGCGCTTTTCAAAGGCCGCGATCGCCGGCGCCCAGTCCCGCATGCGGTCGGGGTCGCCTGAGAACACCGCCGCGGCCGCGGCGTAAGCGATGAAACCTTCGCCGAGGCAGTGTGCGCGGCGGCACGCGTCGAGAAAGACGAACGCCTCGTCCGCGTCTCCCGTCGACACCTGAAACTCGGCGCGCACGCGGCGAAGCACCATATTGAGGGGGTCGAGCGCGATCGCCCGGTCGAGGGCCGCCATCGCCGCGTCGGCGTCTCCGAGGGTTCGGTGAAACCAGGCCGAGGCGACGTGCGTCTGGGCGGCGTTCGGCGCAAGGTCGAGCGCGCTTGCAAGATGCGCCCGCGCGGCGCCGACGTCGATCCGTTGAGACACGTAGCAGATGGCGAGCCCGGCGTGGGCGCGGGCGTTCGTTCCGTCGATCTCCAGCGCCCGCAGGAACGACGCTTCCGCGCGGGCGCGAAAGGCCTTGCGGTCGCGGGCGAGGGGGCTGCCGGCGCTGTAGGCGCCGACGACGCCGATCGCCGCCCAGGCGTCGGCGAAGTCCGGATCGAAGGCGACGGCGCGCTCGAAGGCGGCGAGCGCCCGGGCGCGGGTGTCGTCCTTGCGCATCCGGTCGCCCCAGAGCGCGAGACCTTCAAGATATTGTTCGTAGGCGATGGGATCGATCCCGTCTCCCGAGGCGCGACCCGCCGAGGCGCCGACCCCGAGACGCGCCTGGAGGGCCGCTGCGACCTCGCGGACGATGTCGTCCTCGATCGTGAAAAGACCCTGCTCGTCGGTCTCATAGGTTTCCGTCCAGAGGACCGCCCCGTCCTCCATGCGCTGGAGGCGCGCCGTCGCTCGGACGCGCTCGTCCAGCCGGCGCACCGATCCGGTGACGGTGTAGGCGACGCCGAGCCGCTCGGCCGCCTGCGCCGCGTCGTCCGCCGAGCCGTCGAAGCTGAAGGCGGACGTGCGCGCGGCGACATGGAGATCCGGGAACCGTCCGAGGGCGTTCAGCAGCTCCTCCGCGAGACCTTTTCCGAAGTAGGCGTCGCTTTCATCCTCGCTCAGCGCCGTGAAGGGCAGGACCGCGACGGATTTCGGCGCCGCCGCATCCAGCTGGGTGCGGGACGGATCGCCGTCTCCGCGCAAGCTGAAAGCAAGGCTGAGGACGGCGACCGCCATCAGGGCGGCGAGGCCGGCGGCGAGCGTTCGTCGGTCGAACACCCGCCGACCGGCGGCGACTGTCCTCTGCGCCGGGCTGTCCGGCTGCAAGGCGACCGGCTGCGGGCTTTCCAGCCCGGGCGCGTCGCTCGCGGCCTCGACGGGGAGGGCGAGCCGGTAGCCGCGCTTCGGAATGGTCTCGACGACCGGCCGGACCTCGCCCGCGGCGCGCATGCTCTTCCGGATGAGGGAGATCGCCCGGGTGAGGCTTTCATCGGCGCCGTACTGGACGCCCCAGACCGCATCGATCAGCGCCTCGCGGGCGCAGACGGCGCCGTCCGCCTCGGCGAGCGCGCACAGAACGTCCATCACCCGCGGCTCGAGGGCCTCTTCGCCGCCGGAGCCGGTCAGGAGGTTGCGGTCGGGCGCGATTTCGACCGCCCCGATCCTGAACGCGCGCCGTCCGGTCTCGCTCATGTCCTCCCGCCCTCTCTCGATAATCCGACAATCGACGCTTCTTCGGTTCCGCGCAAGCGACGCGCTGAGCGAGAAAATGCAACGAAATCAAAAGCCTCAGATTTCCATCAGGCCGAAATCCGGAGCGCATCGGCGCGGCCTCGGGATATCCCGGCGGGGTCGGGACGAGGGTGGCCTTGCGGCGAACGACGCCGCGTCGCTCAACCTGAAGGGAGACCCCCCATGATCGCACCCATGACCGCACCCATGACCGCACTTCGCTCCATCGGCCTCGCCGCCGGCCTCGTCTTCGCGGCCAGCGCCGCCCAAGCAGTCGGCCCCAAAGAAGAGTTCGCCTTCGAGTACCGCAATTACGAGCTTGCGACCTCCGAAGGACGCAGCGTCGTTCTGAAGCGGATCGACCGCGCCGCGGAACGGTTCTGCACCCCGTCCGGCCGGGTGTCGCTCACCGCCAAGAAGGCCGCCCTCAGCTGCCGCGAAGCGACCGTCGCCGACGTCGTCGCGGAGATCGACGACCCGCGCCTCGCCGCGCTCCTCGACGATCGCATCCGGCTCGCCAGCAACTGACGCTTCGGCGTCGGTGAAGCGGCGCTCCGGCAGCCAGTGCCCTCTGTCGCCCCGGAGCGCCGCTTTTTTGCGGCCCGCCCCCGACAACCCGTCGCGCCCCCGCAACTGCGGAAGACGCGTGATGCGGCGGGCGGGACGGCGTATTTTCACGGTCGATCCCAATCGACGGAGACCGTGATGGACATCAGCTACTCCCCGGACGAACTCGCCTTTCAGGACGAGGTCCGCTCGTTTCTGAAAGACAAGCTCCCCGCCGACATCTCGCAGAAAGTGAAGACCAAGAAGCGCCTGACGCGGGACGACATGGCCCGCTGGCACGCGATCCTGAACGAGAAGGGCTGGCTCGCCGAGCACTGGCCGAAGGAGTACGGCGGCGCAGAGTGGAACCCGGTCGAGCGGCACATCTTCGAAGAGGAGTGCGCCGCTTTCGGCGCGCCGCGGGTCATCCCCTTCGGCGTCAACATGCTGGGTCCGGTGATCATCGCCTTCGGCTCCGACGAACAGAAGCAGACGATCCTGCCGCGCATTCTTTCGGGCGAGGACTGGTGGTGCCAGGGCTACTCCGAGCCCGGCGCCGGGTCGGACCTCGCCTCCCTCAAGACCAAGGCCGTGCGAGAGGGCGACCATTACATCGTCAACGGACAGAAGACCTGGACCACCCTCGGCCACTACGCCAACAAGATCTTCTGCCTCGTGAAGACCGATACGAGCGTAAAGGCGCAGGAGGGGATCTCCTTCCTCCTCATCGATCTCGACAGCCCCGGGATCACCATGCGCCCGATCATCACCCTCGACGGCGAGCACGAGGTGAACGAGGTTTTCTTCGACGACGTGAAGGTGCCGGCGGAGAACCTCGTTGGCGAGGAGAACAAGGGCTGGACGTACGCGAAGTTTCTCCTGACCTTCGAGCGCTCCGGCATCGCCGGCGTCGGCTTCGCCAAGCAGGGGATCCGCAGGCTGAAGGACCTCGCCTCACGGCAGATGAAGTCCGGCCGTCCGCTGGCGGACGACCCCTATTTCGCCCAGCGCATGGCGAAGGTCGAGATCGACCTCATGGCGATGGAGATCACCAATCTGCGCATCCTCTCCAAGGCCGCGAAAGGCGAGATGCCGGGGGCGGAGACCTCGTTCCTGAAGATCAAGGGCACCCAGATCGGCCAGGAGATCACCGATCTCCTGCGCCGCGCTGTCGGGCCCTACGCGTCCCCTTACCTCCACGACGCCCTCGATCCCGGCTACAACGAGCCGCCGATCGGCCCTGAGGAGGCGAACACCCTCGCCTCGACTTACTTCAACATGCGGAAGACCTCGATCTTCGGCGGCTCCAACGAGATCCAGCGCAACATCATCTCGAAGATGATGCTGGGGCTTTAACTTAGGCGCTCGCCGCCGTCCTTCGCGACGCGGGGCTGCGCCCCGCTCCTCAGGACGAAGGTAGGCGCGATCTTCGTCCTGAGGAGCCGCGAAGCGGCGTCGCGAAGGACGGCATCAGAGAACGGAACGATACGATGGACTTCTCCCTCTCCGACGACCGCCGCATGCTGCAGGAAACGGTCGAGCGCTATGTGCGCGAGCAGTACGACCACGAGACCCGCATGAAGATCGCCGGCTCCGAGGACGGAACGTCCAGTGAGAAATGGGCCGAGATGGCCGAGCTCGGCCTCGTCGGCGCCTTCCTTCCTGAGGAGGCGGGCGGCTTCGGCGGCGCGGGCTACGACATCGTCGTGGTGATGAAAGAGCTTGGGCGCGGGATCGTGGTCGAACCTTTCCTTGCGACGGCGGTGATGGGCGCGGGGGCGATCGCCGTCGCGGGGACCGACGCCCAGAAAGCGATGCTGGAAGAGGTGATCGCCGGCGCGAAGACGCTCGCCTTCGCCCATGGCGAACCCGCCTCGCGTTACGACTACGCCCATGTCGAGACCAGAGCGGAGAAGTCCGGCGACGGATGGACGCTCACGGGCGCCAAGGCCGTCGTCCCGAACGGCGACGGCGCGGACATGCTCGTCGTCTCGGCGCGGGTCTCAGGCGATGCGGCGGACGAGGCGGGCCTCGCGCTCTTCCTCGTCGATGCGTCTGCGGAGGGCGTGGAGCGCCGCGGCTATCCGACCGTCGACGGCTATCGCGCGGCGGAGATTACGCTCTCTAACGTGAAAGTCGGGGCCGACGGCGTCCTCGGCGAGCCGGGCGCCGCTTACGACGTGATCGAACAGGTGATCGCCCGCGGCGTCCTCGCCCTCTGCGCCGAAGCGACGGGCGCCATGGAAACCGCCCGCGACCTCACCCTTGAGTACCTGAAACAGCGCAACCAGTTCGGCCAGCCCATCGGCCGCTTTCAGGCCCTGCAGCACCGCATGGTCGACGTCTGCATGGAGATCGAACAGGCGAACTCCGCGGTCACCTTCGCCGCCGCAAGCCTTGAGGCCCCCCGCGCCGAACGCGAGCGGGCGCTCTCAGCCGCCAAGTCCCTCATCGGCCGGGTCGGCCGTCTGGTGGCGGAGGAAGCGATCCAGCTCCACGGCGGCAACGGCATGACGTGGGAGTACGCGATCCCCCACTACTGCAAGCGCCTCACCATGATCGACCACATGCTCGGCGACACGGACCATCACCTGGAGCGGTTCATCCGGTTCAATAAGGCGGCGTAGGGCGCAGGGCGTCCGCCTTCGGAGGTTGAGGGCTCAATGGCGGTCAATCCGGAAAACCGCCTCTACAGTAAGGAAATCGGGGACGGCGTTGATATGCCGGACCTGATCGTCGCGTCCTACGCGCTGACGTACTGCGTTCTGCTTCCTGGCGTTGCGGCGTTCTTTCTGCGGACGGAATCTTTGGCGGGTGCGATCGCCGTCGGCGGCTTTGCGTGTGCGTCGTTCGTGTTCGTTATTGGGGCGATGTTACGCCGAAGGTCCCCGACCGGATGGTGGCGCGCTGCGGGAATTTCGGCCGCCCTCAACTACGCCGTCGGTCTCTCAGTACTATTCATATTTTATGGTCGGGACGCCATCATTCCTGTTGTGACGGGTCTCCTTCTCGGGGTCGCCATCCCTGTGCTTCCGTGGTCTTTCGGCGGTGGCGAGTAAGGCGTTTCGTCGGCTGACAACCGCCCCTTTCCGCGCTCTTCTCTAAAGACTATCTTCGGGTCGTCGCAGCCAGCCGGAGAACCCGCCATGCGCCTATCGACGTCCCTCGCCGCCGCCCTCTCCCTCGCCGCGCCCGCCGCGGCGCAAGACATGGTCTCAGACGGGCCGCTAAAGATCGAAGAGTGGCGCGTGCCCTACGAGGCGTCGCGCCCGCGCGATCCGTTCGCGGAAAGCGCGACGTCCGTCTGGTTCGTCGGTCAGCGGACGGGGTATCTCGCTCGGCTCGATGTGGAGATCGGCGCGATGGAGAAGGTGGACCTGCCGGAGGGCGAAGGGCCGCATAATCTCATTGTCGGGCGGGACGGGGTCGTCTGGTACGCTGGCAACCGCACGGGCGTCATCGGCCGCTATGATCCGAAGAC
This sequence comes from Pseudomonadota bacterium, assembly GCA_038522735.1. GTDB lineage: Bacteria > Pseudomonadota > Alphaproteobacteria > Caulobacterales > Parvularculaceae > JBCBJX01. The sequence continues at coordinate 5,514 of JBCBJX010000028.1, read as the reverse complement.
GGGCGAGATCGAGGAGATCCCGACGCCCGACGAGGCCGCGCGCGATCCGCATACGCTGATTTTCGACGAGCGCGAGGCGAACATCTGGTTCACGGTCCAGGGTGGAAATTTCATGGGCCGGATGGATATCAGGACCCGCAAGGTCGATCTCATCCCCTCGCAGACTGAGCGCTCGCGTCCCTACGGGATCAAACTCGCGCCCGACGGCTATGTCTGGGTCGTCCTCTTCGGAACCAACAAGCTGGCGCGCATCCATCCGAAGACGCTGGCGCTGACGGAGATCAAGCTCCCGCGCGAGGGCGCCCGCCCGCGCCGGTTGGAAGTCGGAAAAGACGGCCGGGTCTGGTATGTCGACTACGCCGAAGGGCGCCTCGGCGCTTACGATCCAAAGGCGGACGCTTTCAAGGAATGGCCGATGCCGTCGGGCGGGGGCGCGCGGCCCTATGGTACGGCGATGGATAAGGATGGCGACATCTGGTTCGTCGAGACGGGCGTCGAGCCGAACCTCTTCACCGGCTTCGATCCCGAGACGGAAACGTTCTTTGCGGCGACGCCTGTTCCTTCGGGCGGCGGGACGCTCCGCCACATGCATTATCACGAGGGCTCCGGAGCCGTGTGGTTCGGCGCGGATACGAACACCGTCGGCCGCGCCTTCGTCGACGCTGTCGCCGCGCCCGGACGATGAAGCCGACGTTCGCGGCGGCGGCCATCCTCTGTTGGGCGGGCGCCGCCCACGCCAACCCGACCAACGCACCATGGACGGCGGTGCTTCCGGACGCTCCAGACAGCTGCGCCTCATGCCACTGGGAGACGGACCCTGTAACGCGTTCGCCGGCTGTCATCGTCGAGGGCCTGCCCGAGCGGGCTGATCCCGGCGCGCTTTATGAGATCATCATCCGTCTGCAGGCGGAGGAGGCGGTGACTGCGGCGTTCCTCGCCGTGTTCTCGGCTGGCGAAATCATCGCGGCGGGGGAGGGGCTGGAGACGACCGCCGCCGCCGTGCGAACGCCCGACCCGTCCGCGCCGGCGGCGTGGCGGTTCACCTGGCGCGCGCCCGCCGAAGTCGGCCCGGTCCGCCTCGACATCGCCGCCGTCGCGGCGAACGACGACGCCTCGCCCTTCGGCGACATCGCGCACTATGCGACGCGGACGATCGACCGAGCGGAGTAGCGGATCACGCCGCCGGGCAGCGGAAGGGCTCGGCGACCGGCGGCGGTCGGTCGATCCCGTCGGCGGCGAGGCGGCGCGTGAGCTCCGGGTAAAGAGCAGAATTAAACTGCGGAAACGTCATCCAAGCCGCAAGCTGGGCGAGGCCGTCCTCCGTATCGAACGGTTCGAGAAGCACGCGCGCCGCCTCTTCGTCGTTCATCAGAAGATGCGCGAGCCAACGCACGCCAAGCGTGGAGCGGGGCGTCGCGATGATCGCCTCATAGGTCGCGCGCGCGGTCGGCAAGTCTCCTTCGGCGCAGGCCTGGCGTAGGCGCGAGAGCCTGCGGTTGTGTTCGGGCAGTTCCCCCGCCTCGATGAGCGGGACGAGGGCGGCGGCGCGCTCTACTTCGCCGATCCAGAGAAAGGCCCGATGGGCGTGGTACTGAACGAAGGCGTTGTCCGGGGAAACCGCCATGGCGATCTCTCCTTGCTCTGCGGACGCCGTAAAGTCGCGCACCCAGCGATAGACGGGGATCGTCCGTGTGTAGTAGAGGGAAAACTCGTCGCTCAGCGCTGCGATCCGCTCCGCCGCCCGCCGGCCGACCTCGAAATCCCCCGTATAGGCCGCGACCCGCGCCAGCTGCACCCACGCATAGACGTCCGAGGGGCGGTCCGCGAGATAGGCGTCAAAGCCGCGCTGGGCGGCCCGGTACTCGCGTCGGCCGAAATGCCGGGCGGCGCGGTATTTGCGTTCGCTGACGGAGTCCGGCGCGGCGGCTGCGGCCGCGTCGATGCGTTCTGAAAACGCCGCTGCGATCTCTTTCGGGGTGTAGAGAAGGTCCGCCCCCGGCGGCCGGATGAAGGTCGCCTGCTCCAGCCAGAAGCGCGCCGCGAGCCAGTGCGCCTCCGCAAAGCCGGGATCGAGATCGCGCGCCTCGTCATAGGCCTCGTAAGCGCGGGCGCGGTAGGCGGCGTCCCCCGTCACGTATTGCTGCTGCATGAAGTGGTGGCCGTTGAGGACCGCCTGATAGGCGTCGACGGAGCGCGTGCCCGCCTCGACCATCGCGCGAAGGCGCTCCGGGTCTGTCACGGTTTTGAGGGCGCGGGCGATCTCATAGGCGATCTCCTCCTGGATCGCGATGATGTCGGCGTCCTCCCGGTCGTAGGTCTCCGACCAGACGGCGGCCCCGTCGGCGTCGACGAGCCGCGCGGCGATCCGCACCCGTCCCTCCGTCCATCGCGCGGAGCCGGTGAGGAGGTGGGCGACTTCGAACCGCTCGGCGAGAACGGGGGGCGCGTCTCCCGCTTCGATCCGCGCGACGGGGCTGACGACGCGAAGATCCGGGTTGCGGGAGAGGGCGGCCGTCAGCTCCGCCGTCAGCCCCTCCACGAACCATTGGCGATCGCTAGCCTCGGAGAGATCGGCGAAGGTCAGAACGGCGACGGACTTGTCCGCGCCGGCCGGTTCGGCCCCGTCGGTCTCCTGCAGCGTCCGTTCGAATGCGAGGGATTGTTCCGTCATCGCCGCTTCGAGGCCGGCCGGCGGCGTCTCCCGGTCCGCCCGGCTGAAGAGCGTGACGACCAGAAAAACCGCCGCGAGAAGCGCCGCGCCGCCGCCCGCAAGGATCAGCGTTCGACGGTCCGGCTCGACGCTCGGCGCTTGCGGGGCGACGGCGGTCGGCGACTGGGGCGACTGGGGCGCCTCGGGCGGCGCGGCGACGAGCAGCCGGTAGCCGCGGCCGTGGACGGTCTCGACGAAGCGCGGCGCCCGGGCGTCGTCCCCGAGAGCCTGGCGCAGCTCCCGGATCGCCGTCGTCAGCACCGCGTCGGAAACGGCGCGCCCCTCCCAGACCTCTTCAATGAGGTCCTCTTTCGAAACGAGACGGCCGGAGGCGCGGGCGAGGGCGAGGAGGACGTCGAAGGGCTTGCCGGAAACGCGCGCGGGGGAGCCCTCGATCCGCACCGCCCGCTCGGCCGGTTGGATCTCAAGGGGTCCCGCCCTCAGCGGCCCGTCCGCCGACATCGCCATCCTCACCGTCGTCCGTTTCCACACCCATAGCCCGGGACCGCGGTCCTCAGAAGCCCCTCAGAGCGCCCTCAGAACTCGGTTCGTCTCATGAGATCGTCTGATGTTAGCAGGAATTTTCATTGTGAAATCAGGGGGCGGACCGAATTCTGGGAAAATTCATGACAGGCTCAAGACCGGCGCGCCGGTTTTCGCCCATCGCTCTCCTCGCCGTCGCAGCCCGACCCGGCCGCGGCGGCCAATTCATCCGAACAAGAAACTGGAGAGAGACCATGATCAAAACCCTGACCTTTATCGGCCTCGCCGCCGCCTGCGGCGTCCTCGCCCTCAACACCACGGCGGAGGCGACCGTCGCCGTCGACGACACGGATTTCGTGTTCGAGTATTCCGGCGCGGATCTCGCCTCGGCCGACGACCTCGACGCGCTCTACAAGCGCCTCAACCGCGAGGCGAAACGGTTCTGCCGCGCCGGCGCCTACGGCCATCGATCGACGCTCCGGGCGGAGCGCGATTGCCAGGACGACATCGTCGACGCCGTCGCGACGGAACTCGGCCGCCGGTTCATGACCGGCCGGACTCTCCGCGCCGTATGACGGGCTTGAACGCGGCCCGCGGGACGCTCGCGCCCGCGCGCCGTTCGCAGCCGCTTCGTTACGGTCGCGCCCAGCCGCGGCGCATCGCGACTTCCTCCTCCTCCGCGCTGAGGGGGGGGCCTGCGGCGATCTCGTCGACCGCGGCGTCGAAGGCGTCGAGCCCGCCGCTCGCCGCGACGTAGTCGGAGGGATCGGCGAGGGGCGCCTCCGCGGCGAGGACGATCGTCCAGTCTTCGGCGCGCCGGCAGGCGACCGCCCGCGCCGCGCCGTCAGCGACGATCTCGACCTCCCGGCAGTAGGCCCCGTCCGCCGCGACGAATGAGAGGACGGGGGTGATCCGTCCGCCTGCGAATTCCCGCGACGCCCCCGACGGCGTACGCGTCAGAGCGTCGGCGAGCACGGCCGCCGGGGCCGTCGCCGCGCCGGGGAACCGCACGCCCGCCGCCGGCGCGGCGAGCTCCGACAGGAGCAGCACCGCCGCGGCCCCCGCAGCGGCGAAGCCTGCGGCCGCGAAGGCCGGGCGCGCGAACAGGCCCGCGAAGACAGCGCGGAATGCGAACCATCGCCGAGGCTCGTCCTCGGCCCGGGCGAGAAGCGCCCGCGCGCCTGCAAGTTCAGGTTCCTCCGCATAGGCTGCGATCAGCCGCCCGTCCGCATTCTGAAAGGCCGCGAGCCGCTCGGCGAGCCGGGCGTCGGCGGCGAGGGCGGCCCGAACGCGCGCCGCCTCCGCCTCGCCCAGTTCCCCGTCGAGGAACGCGCTCAGCTGCTCGTCCGGGACGCTGCGGGGGTCTTCCGTCATGGTCCTTGCTCCTCTTCTGCGAAGCGGGCGGCGAGGGCGGCGCGGGCGCGGGCGATGCGGCTCATCACCGTGCCGATCGGCGCGCCGAGAATCTCCGCGGTCTCCGCATAAGAGCGCCCGTCGATCGCGACGAGCGCCAGCGCCTCTCTTTGCTCCACGGGCAGATCGTTCATCGCGTCCCGCGCCTCCTTCAGCGTCGTTTTTTCGAGCGCTTCCCGCTCCCCGTCGATGCTGAGCGCGGGATGCGCTTCGTCGACGGCGCCGTCGCCGCGCCGCACCGCCCGGCGCCTAGTTTCATCGATCCAGAGATTGCGGCAGACGCGCAGCGCCCACGGCTCCAGATCGACCCCGTCCGGAACGCCGCGGGCGAGCAGCCGCTCCACCGTCGCCTGCACGGCGTCGTCGGCGTCCGCGCGCGAGCCGGTCAGCGCATAGGCGTACCGGCCGAGCCGCGGCAGAAGGTCGATGATCCGTCGTCGCAAACCGCGGCCCTGATCGGCGTTCGCAGACATGACGCGCGAGCCCCCATCTTTATTCCGGGAGCCTTGAACTTTTTTCGCGCCCCGGCGCGTCCTTACGCTAACATCTGCAGCACGCTAACATCTGCAGCGCGTCATCGGAGCAAACCGTGGGACACCTCGTCCGCTTTCTCGCCGCCGCCGTCCTCGCGGCCGGTCTGTGCGCCGTCCCCGGCGCGCCGCTCCTCGCCGTCGCCGTGGCGCAGGACGTCGACGACGATGTGAACGACGATCTCGACGACGAGATTGACGACGACGTGGACGATGAGATCGACGATGAAATCGATGACGATCTGGACGACGAGATCGATGATGATCTGGACGACGATTTTGAAGACGACTTCGAAGACGATTTCGATCGCGAAGACCTGGAGCGCGCCGCGCGCGGTCTCGACGACACCGAACGCCGGATCGCCGTGGAGATCGACG
>JBCBJX010000027.1:0-30905 GCA_038522735.1 Pseudomonadota bacterium | reverse complement strand
CTCGGGGACCCGCCGGGGGCGGGGGATGTTTGGGTGGTTTGGGTGAGACGGAACTGAGCTGGCCCCTAGCGCAGGCTCTCTTTATGTCCGCCATTCCCGGCTAAAGCCGGGACCTCCCAACAAAGGCTCCGTACTCGCGGCCGGTGGTCCCGGCTTTCGCCGGGACGAGCGGTTTGGGGGGGAGCGCCCGCAGTATCTCAATTGGAGCCCCCCAAACGAAAAAGGCCGCCCCGTGAGGGCGGCCTTTCGTGGATCTAAGGCGATCGGGCCCGCGCGGGCCGCGCCCTTGTCCTAACAGCTCACGAGAGAGGCTGCTCCGCCGCTTCGCCGATCGACACACGCTGATCCGTCGCCTTGAAGTTTCCACTCGACACTGGATCACCTCCTTTCGCTTGCTGCTGATGACGGAAAGGTGGGGCGGAACGGGGCCGCCGTCAATCGGGGCGCTGGACGGCCCCCGTGGCCTTTGCTAGCGCACAGGCTTTCTCCCGCGCTGCAGTACTGGAGCTTCCATGTCCGTCGACGCCGACACCGTGCGCAAGGTCGCGAAACTCGCGCGCATCGCCGAGCCTGAAGAGCGCCTGCAGCCGCTTGCGAAGGAAATCTCCGGCATTCTCGGCTGGATCGAGCAGCTGAACGAGGTCGACGTGGACGGCGTCGAGGCGATGGCCTCCACCGTCGCCGCGGAATTGCCCATGCGTGAGGACGCGGTGACCGACGGGAACAAGCCCGCGGACGTGGTCGCCAACGCGCCGAAGACGGAGGATCACTTCTTCGTCGTGCCGAAGGTGGTGGAGTAGGCGATGAGCGCGATCACCGACCTCACCCTCGCCGGGCTGCGCGACGCGCTGCAAGCGAAGACCGTCTCCGCCCGGGAAGCGACGGACGCCTATCTTTCCGCGATCGACGCGGCTTCGGAGCTGAACGCGTTCATCACCGTCACCGCCGACAAGGCGCGCGATATGGCGGCCGCTTCCGACGCGAAACTCGCCAAGGGCGAGGGCGGCGCGCTGGAAGGGGTTCCCCTCGGGATCAAGGACCTCTTCTGCACCGAGGGGACGCTGACGACCGCCGGCTCCCATATCCTCGACGGCTTCACGCCGCGCTATGAGTCCACCGTCTCCGCCAATCTGTGGGCTGACGGCGCGGTGATGCTCGGCAAGCTCAATCTCGACGAGTTCGCCATGGGCTCCTCCAACGAGACCTCCTATTACGGACCGGTTGCGAACCCATGGCGGGTCGCGGGCGGCGAGAAACTGACGCCCGGCGGCTCTTCGGGGGGCTCGTCGGCGGCGATCGCCGCGCGCCTCTGCGCCGGCGCCACGGGGACGGATACGGGCGGCTCGATCCGTCAGCCGGCTTCGCTCACCGCCACCGTCGGCGTGAAGCCGACCTACGGCCGCTGCTCGCGCTGGGGCATCGTCGCTTTCGCCTCCTCCCTCGATCAGGCCGGCCCGATCGCACGGGACGTACGCGACGCCGCCATCATGCTGAAATCCATGGCGGGACATGATCCGAAGGATTCCACCTCCATCGACCGTCCGGTTCCGGACTATGAGGCCGCCCTCGGCAAGTCCGTGAAGGGCATGAAGATCGGCGTGCCGAAGGAATACCGCATGGACGGCATGCCGGGTGAGATCGAGACCCTCTGGTCGCAAGGCGTCCAGTGGATGAAGGATGCGGGGGCGGAAGTCGTCGACGTCTCCCTGCCGCTCACCAAGTACGCCCTGCCGGTCTACTACATCGTCGCCCCGGCCGAAGCCTCCTCCAACCTCGCGCGCTATGACGGGGTCAAATACGGCCTCCGCGTCGCCGACAAGGACATCACCCGCCAATACGAAAAGACGCGGGCGGAGGGCTTCGGCGACGAGGTGAAACGCCGGGTGCTGATCGGCACCTACGTTCTCTCCGCGGGCTACTACGACGCCTATTATCTGCGCGCCCAGAAGATCCGGAAGCTGATCGCGAACGAGTTCGAAGAGGTCTTCAGGTCCGTCGATCTCCTGCTGACGCCGACGACGCCGAACGCGGCGTTCCCCATCGGCCGCAAGCTCGACGACCCGGTGCAGATGTATCTGAACGACGTCTTCACGGTGCCGGCGAACCTCGCCGGCCTGCCAGGCGTCTCGGTTCCCGCCGGCCTCGACAAGGACGGCCTCCCCCTCGGGCTGCAGCTCGTCGGTCGGCCCTTCGACGAGGAGACCATGTTTGCGGCCGCGGCTGCGCTGGAGAAAGCGGCGGCGTTCACCGGACGCCCCGAGGCGTGGTGGGCCTGACGTGCTGACGCCCGTCCTCGCCCTCATTATCTGGACGCTTCTCGTCTGGCTCTGGATGTATGCAAGGCGCCTTCCGGCGATGCAGGCGGCGAAAATCGCGCCGCAGGAGGCGAAGCACCCTGGAACCTACGCCGACCGCATGCCCAGCGGCGCGCGGGCGGTCGCGGACAACTACAACCACCTGCACGAGCAGCCGACTCTCTTCTACGCGCTTGCTTTTTACACGCACCTCGCGGGGAACGGCGACGGGCTGGCGGTCGCCCTCGCATGGGGGTACGTCGCGCTCCGCATCGCCCATTCCCTCGTTCAGAACACGATCAATCTCGTGGTCGCCCGCTTCGTCTTGTTCTCGCTCGGAACGTTCGTCCTGATGGCGCTTGCGGCGAAGAACGTGCTGGCTTTCCTCTGATGGCGGACGACGCCCCGCGGCGCGACCGCGGGACGTCGGAGGCCGAGGCGGCTTAGAACCGCCGCAAGAAGGATGCTTCGAAAAGCTCCACGGAGTTGTCGCCGACATCGGCGAAGGTGAGGCCGAAGCGCAGGGCGTTGCGGTCGTCGAAATTGACCTCCGCGCCGCCGCCGAACGCCGGCGCGATGTCGTCATTGTTGCCGTCGTTGCCTTCGACGTCGAACTCGATGCGGTAGAGCCCCCCCCGCGCGAACAGCGTCACCGCGTCGCTGACAGGCGCGCGGTAGACCCCGAAGGCGCCGAAGGTGACGCCCAGCTCGATGTCGGCGTCGGCGCCGCCCGCGCCGTCGATTTCGTCGTCGAAGATCCCGTAGCTCAACTCGCCCTCCACGGCGAAGCTCGGGTTGAACTCGTAACCCGCGCGCGCGGTGATCGCGCCGAGGCCGAATTCGTCGTCGTTCAGGTACGTAAAGCCGAGCGTCCCGTAGACGTTCTCGCGCTCCTGGGCGAGCGCCGGCGCAGCGGCGCAAGCAAGAAGGGCGGCGAGAATTGCGCGTTTCATAGGTTTGTCTCCAAAGTTGAATGCGATACGCCCCCGGAGGTTGAACACGCGGTGTTTGACACGCTGATGTCAACCGCGAAAACAGTCAGGAGACGGCGCATGTCGGAACGGATGCGGAGCGCGAGAGGATGGGCGGGGCTCGCCGCCGGGCCCCTCGTCGCGGGGCTGTTGCTCCTTATGGGGCCGCCGGAGAGCCTCATCGATCAGTCCGCCACAGCGCGCGAGGCCTGGACCGTCCTCGCCCTTCTCGCGCTCATGGCCTCCTGGTGGGTGAGCGAGGCGATCCCGATCCCGGCGACGTCGCTGGCGCCGATCCTCCTTCTGCCGCTGTTCGGGGTGCTGAGCGTCCGGGAAGCCGCGGCGCCTTACATGCATCCGATCGTCGTCCTGCTGATGGGCGGGTTCATCATCGCCAAGGCGATCCAGCGCTGGAACCTGCACGCGCGGATCGCGCTCAACATCGTCGTGCGGGCGGGCGACCATCCGGCGATGCTCATTGCGGGCTTCATGGCCGCTGCGGCGCTTCTGTCGATGTGGATCTCGAACACCGCGACGTCGATCATGCTGACGCCGATCGCACTCTCGGTCGCCGCGGCGACTCTCGGCGGGGAGGGGACGGACGCGCCGCTCACCAAGGCGCTTCTTCTCGGCGTCGCATGGTCCTGTTCCATCGGCGGGCTCGGCACTCTCGTCGGCACGCCGACGAACCTCATCGTCGTCGGCTATCTGAACGACAACGCCGGCTTCGAGATCGACTTTCTGCAGTGGATGACCCTCGGGCTCCCGACCGTCTGCGTTCTCGTTCCCACGGCGTGGCTTGTGCTGACGAAATGGGCTTTCCGCATCACGCCGCACGCCGGCGGGGCGGGGCGCGAGGCCGTCCGCGCGCGCCTCCTTGAGCTCGGGCCGATGACGACGCCGGAGAAACGCACCGTCGCCATGTTCGCGGTCATCGCGGGCCTGTGGATCTTCCGCAGGCCGCTGACGGGCGTCGAGGTGTTCGGCGTCGCGCCGCTCGGGGGGCTCACCGACCACATGGTCGCGATCCTCGGGGTCTTTCTGGCTTTCCTCATCCCCGCCGGCGACGAGAACCGATCGCCGGGTCTCCTCGACTGGCGGACGGCGGAGACGATCCCCTGGGGCGTCGTGCTCCTCTTTGGCGGCGGCATGTCGCTCGCCGGCGCGATCACCGCGACGGGGCTCGGAACGTGGATCGGCGGCGAGCTGTCGGGCCTCGCGGGCCTTCCGCTCATCGTTCTCATCCTGACGCTGACGGCGTTCGTCATCTTCACGACGGAGGTGACGAGCAACATCGCCACCGCCGCCGCGCTGATGCCGGTGCTCGGCGCCGTCGCGCTCGCCACCGGTCTGCCGGTGGAGCTCCTCGCCGCGCCCCTCGCCATGGCGGCGAGCTGCGCCTTCATGTTGCCCATGGCGACGGGCCCGAACGCCGTCGTCTACGCCTCCGGCGCCGTCAGCCTGCCGACTATGGCCGCGGCGGGCTTCCGGCTGAACCTGGTGGCGATCGTGCTCATTACCGGGATTGTTTATGTTCTGGCGCCTGTGGCGTTCGGATGACCCCGGTCGAGCGCTATCGCGACTGGATCGCGCTGCAACTGGAGTTCGCGGAAGCTGTCCAAACGCGCAGGGGCGGGGGCTTCGGCGAGGTCGTTCGGACGCATACGAACATCCACCGGCGTCTGGGTCTGGGGCGGCCGGGAGACGTCGCCGGCGCCGAGTGGCGGGCGTTTGTGAAAGACCTGCGGCCCGGCGCGTCTGGTCTCAACCATACGATGCGCCATTTGACGAAACGCTTCGCGCCGCTGGAAGCCGGGACGTATGCGTTCGGGTGGTTCGGCTATTCGCTCTTCGGCGAGACGTCCGTCCGCCTGCATTTCATCAGGCCGCCGGACAGCGCCGAAACGCGACCGCTCGCCGTCGCCGCCCAACAGCGGCGTCGGGATGAGTTGCGGGCGCTGGCGGAGCATGTGGCCGGCGCTCATCCTGGCCGAGACACCGCCGTCGGGTTCTCCTGGCTCTACAATCTCGAACGATACCGCGCGCTGTTTCCGCCGACGGCGATGGGGGCGCTGCTGCCGGTTGAGCGGCCTGCGTGCAGCGGCGCGCCGATCTGGTGCCAGTTCCTCGACGGACGCGACGGGCTTCGCGCGGAGCCGGCTGCGGAGTTTCGCCGACGCTTCGCCGGTCTGGACCCGGAGCGTCCGCACCTCGCGTTTCCGCTGCAGCCCTTGAGGGCGGATATCGAGGTTGAAGCGTTCCTTGGGTAGACGCTTACTGCTCTCGGGGGTGCACGGAGCGCGGGCGAGGCGGAAAGTCTCTACGAAACGTCACGCGCGAACCGGACGAACGCCACGACGTCGGCCGGCGTCCGAACCGGGCCGAATTTCCTGACATCTTCGTCAGTTGGCGGAGGGACCTGCTGATCTCGTAGAAGAGCGAGGATCAGATCTTCGTCCAGCTCCTCCTCCGCGATGCCGAACACTTTCTCAAGACAGTCGTCCGGATAGGGGGTGAATGCGGTGTGCAGCGTGTGTTCCAGCAGATGCCTGAAAACGTAAGAAGCGGCCGGCTGGTCTTCCGAGGTTTCGGAGCAGCGCCGGACGAACTCCTCCTCGGACAGAGACGGGCGCTTAGATGCGAGCCGCTTCTGTCTTCCGTAGAACGGAAACATCAGCAACTTGGCGACGAAACCCATAACGGACTGAGCCTGCTGCTCTTATAGCCGACGCGCCGTGGCTGGCCGTCAACCCGCCAGCACCGCCGTCGGCGTCGACCGCGCGATTTCCCATTCCGCCTCCGTCATATGCTCCTCCACATCGCCGAAGAGCGGCGTTGAAAGATACCGCTCGCCCGTATCGGGCAGCATGCAGAGGATGCGTGCGCCGGATTCGGCTTCCGCGGCGATCTTCTGCGCCGCCGCGAACGTCGCGCCGCAGGAGACGCCGCAGAAGATCCCTTCTTTCTGCGCAAGCGCTTTTGCGGCGGCGATCGACTCCTCGCCGGAGACGGGGATGAAGCGGTCGATATAACCCTTGTCGATCGCCTCCTGGGCGACCAGCGGGATGAAGTCCGGCGTCCAGCCCTGGATGGGGTGGGGCGTCCATGACGGGTGGGAGGCGGCGGGCGTTCCGTCGCTGTGGCGCTCCTGCGCCGCGCCGCTCATCATGATGGCGGCGACGTCCGGCTCGGTGACGATGATTTTCGTCTCGGGACGCTCTTTCCGCATCACCCTTCCGACGCCGGAAAGCGTACCGCCGGTGCCGGTGCCGGTGACGAAGTAGTCGAGCTTCTCGCCCTCGAAGGCCGCCATGATCTCGCGGGCGGTGGTGCGCTCGTGCACGTCGGCGTTCGCCGGGTTCTCGAACTGGCGGGCCCAGAACCAGCCGTGTTTGTCGACAAGCTCGCGGGCCTTGTCGATCATGCCGGTACCCTTCGCCTCCTTCGGCGTGACGATCACCTGCGCTCCAAGAAACCGCATGAGCTTGCGGCGCTCCACCGAGAACGTCTCCACCATGATGGAGACGAAGGGATAGCCCCTAGCCGCGCAGACCATGGCGAGGCCGATGCCGGTGTTGCCGGAGGTCGCCTCGACGACGGTCTGGCCGGGCTTCAGCTCGCCGGAGGCCTCCGCCGCCTCGATGATGCCCATGGCGAGGCGGTCCTTCACCGAGCCCAGCGGATTGAAGGCTTCGACCTTCGCCCACATCTCGACGCCCTCCGGCGCGAGGCGGTTGATCTTCACGATCGGCGTGTCGCCGACGGTCTCGATGATGTTCTGGAATTTTCCGCGCATGGGGGTTCTCCTCGTTATCTATTCGAAAACTAAACCAAAGCCCCTCTCCCTTGGGAGAGGGGTTGGGGTGAGGGGGCGCAGTCCATCCTTAAAGACCGAGTTCAGCGGACACGCGCGCCAGCAAATGATCCGCGGACAACGCCTCCTCGGCGCCGACGTGCAGCACGGTCCACCCGAGCTTCTTCAGGTAAGCCTCCCGTGCCAAATCCCGCGCCGCGACATCCGTGCGCTCGTGAACCGCACCGTCGATTTCGATCGCCAGCTTCGCCCGCACGATGGCGAAATCCACGACCTAGCCCCCGACAGGGTGCTGCCGCCGAACGGGGAAGCCGCGCCGGCGCAGTGCGCGCAAGGCGCGCCATGCGGACGCTTCCGGCGCATTCGCGGTTTGCCGGAGGCGTCGCGCGGCGTGGATGGTCGGGCGCGTCGGCATCCGTGAAAGATCGCCGCCGGCGGTTCCAGTGTCGAGACCGTTTCCCCTCGCCCCCGGCCCCTCTCCCAAGGGAGAGGGGAGAAGAGCCCCCCGCTTGCCCGCTTCCGCGGCGCATGCTTTCACCGTTTGTCCGAGACGGAGAGACGGGATGAGCGAGACCCTCGAGCGGCCAGCAAAGCTTCTGCAAGGCGCGACCGGCGACTGGGAGGTCGTGGTCGGCCTCGAAGTGCACGCGCAGGTCTCCTCCCAGGCGAAGCTCTTCTCCGGCGCGAGCGCCGAATACGGCGCGGGGCCGAATGAGCACGTCTCCCTCGTCGACGCCGCGATGCCGGGCATGCTGCCGGTGATCAACCGCTATTGCGTCGAACAGGCGATCCGCACCGGCCTCGGCCTTAACGCAAAGATCAACGAATGGTCGCGTTTCGACCGGAAGAACTATTTCTACCCGGACCTTCCCCAGGGCTACCAGATCTCCCAGTACAAGGACCCGATTGTCGGCGAAGGCGAGATCGAGGTGGAGCTGGATGGCGGCGAGACGATCCTTGTCGGGATCGAGCGGCTGCACCTGGAGCAGGACGCGGGCAAATCGATCCACGATCTCGCCCCGAACGACTCATACGTCGATCTCAACCGCTCCGGCGTCGCGCTGATGGAGATCGTCTCCAAGCCGCATATGCGTTCCGCCGAGGAGGGCGCGGCGTATTTCTCCAAGCTCCGCACCATCGTGCGCTATCTCGGTACTTGCGACGGCAATATGGAGCAGGGCTCCATGCGCGCGGACGTGAACGTCTCCGTCTGCCGGGCTGGAAATTATGCGAAGTTTCAGGAGACGGGCGACTTCAAATATCTCGGCACCCGGACGGAGACGAAAAATGTCAACTCCATCCGCTATGTCCGTCAGGTCATCGATTATGAGGCGCGCCGGCAGATCGAGGTGCTGGAGGCGGGCGGCGTCATCGATCAGGAGACGCGCCTTTTCGACGTGAAGACCGGGGAGACCCGGATCATGCGCTCGAAGGAAGACGCCCACGACTACCGGTATTTTCCGGACCCGGATCTCTTACCGCTGGAGCTCGACCCGAAATGGATCGAGGAGATCCGCGCGACGCTTCCGGAATTGCCGGATGAGAAAAAGCACCGCTTCGAAAAGGAGTACGGCCTCTCCGCCTACGACGCCGCCGTCCTCGCCGCCGACAAGGAGAAGGCGGATTTCTTCGAAGAGGTCGCCAAGGGCCGCGACGGCAAGCTCGCCGCCAACTGGGTGACGACGGAGCTCTTCGGCGTGCTGAACAAGGAAGGCCTCGAGATCGGCGAAAGCCCCGTCTCGGCGTCGCAGCTCGGCGAGCTGATCGACCTCATCAGGAACGACACCATCTCCGGGCGGATCGCCAAGGACGTCTTCGCCATCATGCTGGAGACCCGTCAGGACCCCGGCGTCATCGTCGAAGAGCGCGGCCTCAAACAGGTGACCGACACCGGCGCCATCGAGGCCGCCATCGACGAAATCATCGCCGCCAACCCGAAACAGGTCGAACAGCTGAAAGAAAAGCCGAAAACCTTCGGCTGGTTCGTCGGCCAGGTGATGAAAGCCACCGGCGGCAAGGCGAACCCGGCGGCCGTGAACGAGATTTTGAAGGCGAAGCTGGGGGTGGAGTGATCCGCGCCGGCGGCCAGCGTCCGTGATGGCCCCACGGTCAAGCCGTGGGGATGCGGGTTTGGGAGTTGTTCTCCAGTTTGAGTCTTCCCACGGCTTGACCGTGGGACCCATCTCCCGAACCCTCCGCGGTATCGGAGAGTCCAATGGCGCGCTTCGACGTCATCGCCGCGTACATCATGGCGAACCGGAAAAATGGCGCGATCTATACGGGCTCCACATCGGACCTGCAGGCGCGGGCGGAGCAGCACAAGCTCGGTTCAGGCTCAGGGTTCACAGCGAAGTACGGCTGCGCGCGGCTCGCCTGGTACGAACAGTTTGAGGAGATGGCTCTTGCGACTCACAGGGAGCGGCGGATCAAGACGTGGTCTCGGGGCTGGAAAGTCGAACTGATCGAGAGCGTCAATCCGCATTGGGATGATTTGAGTTCGACATGGTGAGGGACGTGCGTGCGGAGGGGTTCCGTGATGGGCCCCACGGTCAAGCCGTGGGGATGCGGGGGAGGGGCGGGTGGTGAGCTTGCGCACCAAACGCATCTACGCCGCTCCGTCCCCGGAGGACGGGGCGCGCATCCTTGTCGACCGGCTGTGGCCGCGGGGGGTGTCGAAGGAGAAAGCGCGGCTTGATGCGTGGCTGCGCGACCTCTCGCCGAGCGACGATCTGCGCAAGCGCTTCGGCCACGACCCGGCGGGCTGGGACGACTTCCGCGCCGCCTACGCCCTCGAACTCGCAGAACCGGCGGCCGGAGCCGCCCTCGCGGACCTGCGCGCCTTCATGGCGAAAGGCCCCGTCACGCTCCTCTTCGCCGCCAAGGACGAGGCGCGGAACAACGCCGTCGCGCTGCAGATGTGGCTTTATGAGCGGGCGGCGTGAGCGAAGCGCCCGCTCACGGACGCGGGACGCGTGCGCTGCGTCGGCGGTTTGGGCGCGGGCGGGACGCCGCCTAGTCTCTTCGCTGACACGAAGGAGACCGTCCATGCCCGTCAAAGCCTACGCCGCTCTCGAACAGGGCGCGCCGCTGGAACCATTCGAGTACGAACCGGAGCCTCTCGGCCCGAACGATGTCGAGATTGCGGTGACCCATTGCGGGCTCTGCCATTCGGACTATTCGATGGTGCACAATGAGTGGGGGATTTCGCGCTACCCCCTGGTGCCGGGGCATGAGGCGGTGGGCGAGGTGGTCGCCGCCGGCGCCGCGGCGACGCTGAAGGTCGGAACGCGGGTCGGCGTCGGCTGGCAATCGGGCTCCTGCGGGGCGTGCGAATGGTGCCGGACGGGGGAGGAGCAGCTCTGCCTCTCCCAGAAGGGAACCATCGTGCACGGACACGGCGGGTGGGCCGAGGCCCTGCGCGTCCATGAGCGCTTCGCCGTGCCGATCCCGGACGGTCTCGCGAGCGAGGACGCAGGGCCTCTCATGTGCGGCGGGATCACTGTCTTCAGCCCCCTGACGGACTTCAACGTGCGGCCGACAAGCCATGTGGCGGTGCTCGGGATCGGCGGCCTCGGCCACCTGGCGATCCAGTTCGCGAGCGCCATGGGCTGCGAAGTGACGGCGCTCTCCTCCACCAGCGAGAAGGAGGCCGAAGCCCGCTCCCTCGGCGCCCACCATTTCGTCGCGACGAAGGAGGAGGGCGCGCTCAAAGCCTGCCGCGGCCGCTTCGACATGGTGATTTCCACGGTCTCGGCGAACCTCAACTGGCGCCATTACGCTGCGACCCTCCGCCCGAAAGGCAATCTCTGCTTCGTCGGCCAGACCGGCGGGAACGCCGAGATCGCGCCCGCCGCCCTCATCGCCGGGCGAAAATCCGTCTCCGGATCGCCCATCGGCTCGCCGATCGCGCTCCGGCGGATGCTCGAATTCGCAGCGCGCAACGGCGTGAAGCCAATGCGGGAGGACTACGCCATGAGCGAGGTGAACGCGGCGCTCGCGCGCATGCACGAGAACAAGGTGCGCTATCGGGCGGTGTTCGAAATCGCAAAATAGCCGCATTTCGCCCGCGCGAAGCATGTTAGCGACTCCCATGTCCGCCGTCCGCAGAGGAGAAACCGCATGCGTTCGCCACTCGCCGTCTTCGCTTCCGCTCTCGTCGCCGTCTTAGGACTGTCCGCCTGCGTCAGCCCGCAGCCCTTCTACAGACCCGCCGTCGACGGGCCCTATGAGACCGTGTCCGCGGAAACGATTTTGCGGCCCTCCTGCTACGGATTCGGCTCCGGCAACCTTCTTGTCTTCGGCTCCGGCCTCGGCGACAAACCCAAAGACCGGCCGGCGGAGACCGTCGCCTCGACGGAGCCGGTCTTCCGCTTCGAAGCGTGGGTGAACCTTGTCGACGGGCCGTCGGTGAACGCGGTCTATTTCGCCGACCAGCCCTTCGTCTTCGAAAGCGACCGGGCGCAGATCGATTTCGTGGGCGCGCCTGAAGCCGCCTACGAAGCGACGCGCCGCTTTCCCGATGACGGCCCCCTTCTCGCCGCGGAGCCGCTGCCGGTGATGGCGCAGGCGCCGCGCACCGGCCCCTATTATCGCCAGAGCTTCTTCGGCCGCGAGATCGCCATCGCCGATATCAAGACGGCGCCGAAGGACTGGCCGAAAAAAGTGCCGGCGCTCGAGGTGCAGTTCCCGACGATCCTCCTCGCCGACGGTACCCGCCGCACGCCGCCTATCGTCCGCTTCCAGAGGAAACTCGGCTATATCGAGGCCTCGCCGCTCAGCACCTGCTGAGGTGACGGGCTAGGATTTAATCGGCGCGCCGATGGACCAGGTGTGGCCGAAAGGGTCCTTCACATGGCCGTACCGGTCGCCCCAGAACTGGTCGGCGAGGGGAAAGCCGATCTCAGCGCCCGCCTCGACCGCCCGGCTCCACCACGCGTCCGCGTCCTCGACCTGCAGGTGGAGGACGACGCCGGCCGGCTCCGCCGCCTCGCGGCCCTCGTTGAACTCCGGGAAGTCGTCGTGGAGCATGATCGAGCCGCCGTTGATCTCGAGGCGGCAGTACATGACCCGCTCCCCGTCCTCGGCCATCTGGCGGTAGACCTCCGTCGCGCCGAACGCCTTTTTGTAGAACTCGATCGCCTGCATCGCGCCCTTGGTCGTGATATGCGGGGCGACGCCGTCTGCGGGGGCTTTGTTGGTCTCGTCTCCGAACGACTGCATGGCTCATCCTCCCTTGAAGGCCGCCAGCCTATCGGGCGGGGCGCGGCCCGGCTATAAGCGCGGCATGTACGACGAGACGAACACCGAGGCTGAGACCGGCGGCCCGCGCGTCTTTCAGGGCGCGCCGGAGAGCCTCGCCTTCCGCAAGCTGAGAAAACGCATCGTGCGCCAGACCCGCGAGGCGGTCGAGGCCTACGGCATGCTCCCGCCTGCGGCGCGCACGACGGAGGGTCGCAAGAAGCCGGCGAAATGGCTCGTCTGCCTCTCCGGCGGGAAAGACAGCTACACGCTCCTCGCGGCGCTCCTCGACCTGCAATGGCAGGGCGCGTTGCCGGTGGAGCTTCTCGCCTGCAATCTCGATCAGGGCCAGCCCGGCTTCCCGAAAGAGACGCTGCCGGACTATCTCTCGTCTATCGACGTTCCGCACCGGATCGTCACCGAGGACACCTACTCCATCGTCACCGACAAGATCCCCGAAAACAAAACCTACTGCTCCCTCTGTTCGCGGCTGCGGCGCGGCATCCTCTATCGCGTCGCGCGGGAGGAGGGGTGCGAGGCGGTCGTTCTCGGTCACCATCGGGACGATCTCTTGGAGACGTTCTTCATGTCGCTCATGCATGGCGGGCGGCTCGCGACCATGCCGCCGAAGCTGGTGAACGACGAGGGCGACCTTCTTGTGCTGCGCCCACTCGCTTACGTGGCGGAAGAGGACTGCGCGAAATTCGCCCGCCTCATGCAGTTCCCCATCATTCCGTGCACCCTCTGCGGCTCGCAGGAGGGGCTGCAACGTATGG
Organism: Pseudomonadota bacterium; assembly: GCA_038522735.1. GTDB lineage: Bacteria > Pseudomonadota > Alphaproteobacteria > Caulobacterales > Parvularculaceae > JBCBJX01. Next base: position 17,812 of record JBCBJX010000027.1, on the reverse strand, counting down.
GCCTGAAAGCGATGCTCGACGAGTGGGAGGAAAAGCGCCCCGGCGTCCGCCAGACCATGTTCCGCGCCCTGACCCATGCGCGGCCGAGCCATCTCGCGGACCCCAAGCTGTTTGATTTTGCGGGGTTGCGGCCGGGCTCCGGCGACTGATCGCGTCAGTCGCCCGGAACGGGCGGCGGTTCGACGCCCGTCTGTTTCTCGATCCAGAGGATGAGCGTGTAGACGACGCCGAGGGCGAGGATGACGGCCGCAAGGCCGGCGAGGTAAGCGCCCGACGTGCCTTCGATCTCCAATAGGATGAGCTTCCGGACAACGGCGAGAACGCCGATGAGGATGACGGTCCGCACCTGGATGATGCCGTGTTTGCCCGCGGCCATCTGCTGGAGGGAGTGAGCGAGCTCCAGCGCGATAACGGCGGCGAGCACCCGGTCGAACAGGGACTGGAAGGCCGAGTAGTCGAGATCGAGATCGCCGCCGACAGCGACCTGGAACGCCTCGACGAAGAAGACCGCCGCCGCGAGCAGAATGACCACGGCCATGCCGGCGGTCAGCGCCGTCGCGATGGCGCGCTGGAAGCCGGAATAGGAAAGAAACTTTCGCACGCGCGCCTCCCTTGTGTTGTTCGGGAAGCGAGCGCTGTTCGCGTGATCGGCTAGACGCGGCGCCCCGCCGCCTCCCAATAGGGCGCGCGCAAGCGCTGCTTGAAGATTTTTCCGGAATCCTCCCGCGGCAGCGCGTCGTGCACGTCGAGTTTCGCCGGCAGCTTGAACCGGGCGATGCGGCCGTCGAGGAACGCGCGGACGCTCTCGAGCGTTGGCGCGGCGCCGGGCTTCGCGGTGACGGCGGCGACGATCATCTCGCCGAACTCCGCGTGGGGCGCGCCGAAGACGGCGCAGTCGGCGACTTCCGGGCTCTGAATGAGCGCCGCTTCGATCTCTGCGGGGAAGATATTCGCCCCGCCGGAGATGATCATGTCTTTCTTCCGGTCGCTGATGTATAAATATCCATCTTCGTCGAGATAGCCCATGTCGCCGACGCTTGCATGGGCGCCGTAGCGCTGGCCGGAGAGATCGCCCTCGGCGTTGGTGTATTCGAAGCCGCCGAACATCGGCAGGTCGACATAGATCGACCCCGTCTCCCCCGGCGGCAGCTCCTCGCCGTTTTCGTCGAGGATTTTCGCCGAGCCGCCCGGCATGATTTTGCCGACGGAGCCGGGTTTCGCCATGGCTTCCTCGGACGAAATGAGCGTCATGAAGCCGATTTCGCTCGCCCCGTAGGATTCCCAGAAGATCGGGCCGAACCAGTCTATCATCTGCGCCTTGATTTCCTTCGGGAACGGCGAGCCCGTCGTCACGGCGAACCGCCAGGACGAGGTGTCGTATTTCGTTTTCACCGCCTCCGGCAGCTTCAGCATACGCACCATCATGGTGGGGACGATATAGGCGTGGGTGATCCGGTAGCGCTCGATGTCGGCGAGGAAACGTTCGGGGTCGAATTTCGGCTCGATATGGATATCGACGTCGCCGGCGGCGAGGGCCATCGTCGAAAGGGCGCTCGGCGCGGAGTGGTAGAGCGGCGCTGACGTATAGAAATGATCGCCCGCCTCGAACTTCGCGAACATGCGGGCGAGACCGGCGTAGACGTCGTATTGATCGGCGCCGTCGGCGCGGGGCTTGCGCCTGATGCCTTTCGGCCGTCCCGTGCTGCCCGAGGTGTAGGCCATCAACCCGCGGAAAGGGAGCGGCACCGTCTCAGTCGGACCGGTTGCGGCGAGCGCCTCGGGAAGGGATTTGCAGCCGGGCGGGATGTCGGACGAGACGCCGTAGGCGTCGGCGATCTCCGACGGCGTCGGCTCGGCGTAGAGCGCGACGCCCGCGGGCGGCGCCTCGGCGAACGGGCGGAGCAGGTCCGAATGCCCGAGAAGCACGCGGGCGCCGCAATCCTCCAGAACATGCTGCAGCTCCCCGTGCGCGCCGTGCCAGTTCAGCGTCGCATAGCGCGCGCCGACATAGCGGCAGGCCTCGATCGCCTGCAGGAAGACGATGTCGTTGCGCAGGAGGAGGGCGATCGGCTCATCGGGCTGGACGCCCTCGTTTTTCAGGATCGCCGCGAGCCGCTTCGCGCCGTCGACGAACGCCGCACGCTCGACTTTTCGCTTCCGCAAAAAAAGATCGCCGGCCATGACGCGTCTCCTCCTCGCTGTTCAACGGACTGTGACGCGACGGGCGGTTGTGAAAAACCTATTTCGTCAGTGCGAAACAAGAACGAGAGGAAACGCCGATGTCCGGACAGCCGCCGATCGAACTCCACTACTGGCCGACCCCGAACGGGTTCAAAGTCTCCATCGCCCTGGAGGAGATGGGCCTTCCTTACACGACGAGGTTCGTGAACATCATGGCGGGCGATCAGTTCCAGCCGGAATTCCTCAAGATTTCCCCGAACAACCGCATGCCGGCGATCATCGATCCGTCGGGCCCGGACGGGGGGCCGATCTCGGTTTTTGAATCGGGCGCGATCCTTCAGTATCTCGGCCGCAAGACGGGCATGTTCTATCCGGAGAACGAGCGCGCCCGGGTCGCCATCGACGAATGGCTGATGTGGCAGATGGGCGGCTTCGGCCCCATGCTCGGCCAGAACCACCACTTTACGCGGTATGCGCCCGAAACCCTTCCCTATGCGGTCGATCGCTATAAGCGGGAGACGGAGCGTCTCTACGGCGTCCTCGACAAACGTCTCGACGGGCGCGCTTTCGTCGCGGGAGACTATTCGATTGCAGACATGGCGATCATCGGCTGGGCCGTCGCGCATGAATGGCACCATATCGACCTCGCCGACTATCCGAACGTGAAGCGCTGGCACGACGCCCTGCGCGAGCGCCCGGCGGTGCAGGCGGGCCTCGCCCTCGGCAAGGACGAGCGCGAGAAAGCCAAAGCGATGCAGGAGGACCCGGCCGTCCGCGAGCGGCTCTTCGGCGTGAAATCCGCAAGCTGAGGACCGCTCTAGGCCTTTCGAAAACCTTAACGCAAAAATACCGAAATCGGCTTCGTTGCCGTAAACGAAATCTTCACCGCGAGCTTCGCACCCTCTTTAACGTTAACCGCTCGGGGACGGCCCGGGCGCAGAACGGACAGGGGAGAGAAGCGCCATGTCGGCCTTGCACTCGGTGGATATTCAGTCGGCGGAGCCGGCGCCCATGTCGGGCGACGAGATGTTCCGTCTCGGTCTCGCAGCCTCGACGGGCGTCGAAGGCGCGATGGACCTCGTCACCGCCCATAAATGGTTCAACCTCGCCGCGCTCAACGGCTCTGAAGCTGCGAAGGGCTATCGCCGCGAACTCGCTGCGGAAATGAGCCCCGGCGAGGTCGCCGAAGCCCAGCGCCAGGCCCGCGAGTGGCTCGCCACCCACCGCCCAGCGTTTTCCTGACCCGCGCGCCTCTCAGGCCGCGGCGGCTTCCGGTTTTGTCGGTTCGACAGAGGCTGGGAACCGGGAGTTTGAAAGGGCGTCGGCGAACCGGTGATTGACGTCCCGGTGTTTTGCTTCATCCGCGCGCACCGCTTCGACCACCTCCCGCAGCAGGGCGTCTTCCGGCAGATTCCAGTACGAAATCGCGATCTGCGGCGCGGGGCCGTTCTCCAGCCGGCCGGCGTCTATCTCCTCCAGATACTGCGTGTAGCTCTTCACCGCCTCCTCCTCGAGATAGGCGACGAAGCGGTGCGCCGTGCGCGGGAAGAAGAGATACATCGCGAAGTAGAAACTGAAGAAAACCGCCTGCGCTCCCATGATGAGCGCGCGTTCGAAGAGGCCCGGCTGCGCGACCTTGATGAAGGTCATCAGGTGCATGCGCTCGTTGTCCGCCTCGTCGAGCAGCTCCTTGATCCAGCCGGCGTCGTCGCGGATGTGCCTGAGGCTTTTCAGATGCTGCAGCATGCCGCCGACCATGCCGGGGACGGCAGCTACGGTTTCCAGAACAACCGCACGGTGCCCGTAGCGCTTGCGAAAAAACGCATCGACGAACACGCGCATGAATTTCACGAGACCGAGGGCGATCCTGTCGCGCGGGTCGCGGGCGGGGTGGTGGACGGCGAGGGCGATAGCGTCGGTCATCTTCATCTCCGCTTACGAAGTGCAGATGGCGATCGTCGGAGTGCGCACAATGCGACAGTTTCACCCCGCACAGGCGCCGGCGAACGCTCGCAAATTACTGGAGATGACGCTCTTCGACAATGTCCGTCGGAACGAAGTCGCCGTCCGACCCGCCGACAACGAAGATCGACTGGCCGACGATATCGGCGCCAAAGAACTGACGCGGGAAGATCGGCGCGTCCATTTCAGACGTCACGGAGCCGACGGCGCCCGGCGCGCTCGCTCTGAGGGCGACGAGATCAATCTCGAGGGGCGGGCTGGGGTCCGCGATCGATTCTGAGTTCGGCAGAAAGTACGCAGCGTCGCCCTCGACCAGCATTTGCGAGCCGCAGCCGAAATCGCCGCCGTCCTCCGCATACACCGTGTCGAAGGTCAGCGTTTCGAGGTCAAGCCGCAGGATCCACCGGGATCGGGAGAACCCGAAGGTCTGGTTGATCTGGTTGAACGCGGTGAAGAGGAGGGACGAGCCGTCCTGCGCGAGGGAGCAGGTCTGATCGACGAAAAGCCGGTTCCCCGATGCGTTCTCGATGTCGCCGAAATACCAGGTGTCCGTCTCAGGATCATAAAGATAGATCCGCCGCTGATAGGTCGAACTGTTGCTTTCGACGGTGACGACGCCAGGGGCGAAGAAAAACAGCGGGACGGCGCCGTCATAGGCGGTCGCGTAGCCGTCGCCAACGCAGCTGTCGAAGGGGCTGTCGCGGTAGCCCGAGCCGAAGCTTGCGGACAGGGTGTCGAGATCGATCACATAGGGCCGCACGCGGCAAGTTCCGAGCCCGAAATCGGCGTCCACCCGAGCCATCAGGACCGCCTGCGATCCGATGATGGTGACCGAGTGCACGCCGATGATGTTCGACGGCAACGTGAATTCCGTCCGCTAGCTCTCGGTTGACGGATTAAAGACGTAGACGTCGCGCTCATACCGCTCGGCCGACGTCGTCGCGCTGGTGAAGTCTTCGTCCGCGCCGCCGAACACCCAGAGTTCGCCGTCGTATTCGGCGACCGGAAGCGCCGCCTGGACGTTGTAGAGCGCGTCCGGAAGCCTCGGCGCGAAACTCCAGCCCGTATCGAAATCGACGCCCGCGGGCGGCGTCAGCGAGGTCTCAAGAAGCTCCACGACGACGTTCTGGCTGGATGAACCGCTGGCGCTCGAGAACTATCCGAAGAATTCGAGCGCCCACGGACCGACGCCTTCGACGAAGAACTCCGTCTCCGAATAGCTTTCCGACGTGTCGTCGCAGAATGTGACGCCCAGCACCTGCTCGCAGAACGGGTCGGAACTCGACAGGATGGTGGCGTAACCGTCGAGGGAATTGCGCGCGCCGTCGAAGTTCGCGTCGGTCGGCGTCAGCGCTGTCGGGTCGGCGTAGTCGGCGAAGAACATGCCGCCGGTCCAGTTGTCGAAATCCGGCCCGTAAACCGGCTCCAGCGTCGCGCCCGTCCGCGAGCCGAGAAGCGCGCCGTCGTCGCCTTCGGCGAGGTGGGTCCAGTCCGGAACGACGCGGGCGACGTTTTCAGCGCCCGGGCGCGGATCGGCGCCGAACAGGACTTCGAATTCAAGCGGGAAGGCCTGACGGCCCTGGATCGTCGTCGGCGCGCCGAGGGAGAGCCGGAATGCGCCGGAGGTTTCAGACGAGCCGCCGCCGCCGGTCGAAACCGAACTCGACGTCCGCGAATAGACGTACGTCCAGCTGACGCCCTGGGCGAGAGGCACGCCGACGCCGTCGGTCGCGGCCGGCGGAGGCGGCGGGGGCGTTCCTCCGCCTCCGGAACCGGATGGAGCCGCAGGGGCCGGCGATCCGCCGCCCGAACCGCTGCAGGCGGCGAGGGCGATCGCGGCGAGAGAGGGCAGTATGGCGGCGCGGAGCGAGGTCATGGCGGTCTCCATCAAGCGACAGCGCCCGCCGGGTTGCGGGGCTCGCCGGCAGGGTCGCGCACGGAGCCGCGCACGGCCTGTTCAATCGGCCGGCGCGTGGGAAGCAGGTGACAGAGATCGCCGCAGCGCGCGGTGCGGCGATCAGGGGCCGGCGAGGGGGAAGGCGAGATCCGGCTCTTCCAGCGCGCCGAAAAAGGCCTGCATCGCCCCGAGATCGCCCTCGACCCGCATCCGCCCGTTCGCGAGCATCACGAGCGGCGAGGCTTCCCGCAGGATCAGCCGGTCGAAGTCCCGCCGCGCCATGGCGATGGTCGCCGCGGGCGCATCCGCAGCGCCCGGACGCGGCGTTGCGACCGCATCATTGATCTCGACCGTCAGAACGTCGTCGATATCCGTGAACTTGAAAACGAGGGCGAAGGGCTCGCGATCCATCGCCTGCGGATCATAGCGCGCGGCGAGGGCGTCGAAGAGCGCGTCGCTCGGGATCGCTTTCAGGAAATCGGCGTTGCCGAGGCTCGGCTGCTGGCGCGGCGGGCCGGTCCTCAGCTCCTGCGCCGCCGTCAGGTAATAGCTCCGCCACGCGCCGCTTTCGGCCTGAAAGCCAAGCTGCTCGAAGCTTGCGGCGAGCCAGCCGGCGGTCCCCTCCGGCGCGGCGCCGGAGAAGAGGAGGTCGCTCAGGACCTCCGCCGACCAGCGATAATCGCCCTCGCGGAACGCCTCCTTGCCGACGGCGAGTGCGGACTCCGGCCCCCCGACGGCGGCGACGAAACGCTCCGCGCGCGCCCGCGGCGGGTGTTTCTGGAAGCTCGCGGGGCGCCCGTCCCACCAGCCGAAATAGTACTGGAAGACCGCCTTCGCATTGTGCTGCAGCGTTCCGTAATAGCCCCGCGCAGCGAACTCCTCCGTAAGGAAATCGGGCTCGCCGATCGTCTCGGCGATCTCCTCTGGATTGGCGCCGGAATTCGCCATGCGAAGCGTCTGGTCGTGGACATAGCGATAGATGTCGCGCTGGCGGACGAGGCGCTCGCGCACCGCCTCGCGGCCCCAGGCGGGCCAGTGGTGCGAGGCGAACAGGACCTCCGCTTCGCCGCCGTATTCGATCAGCATACGGTCGATCACCCGGCTCCAGAGATGGGCGTCCCGCGCCTTGGCGCCGCGCAGGGTGAGGATGTTGTGGAAGGTCCCGGACACCACTTCGGCGGTGCAGAGCGCCTTGAACGCCGGGAGGTAGAAGATGAACTCCGACGGCGCTTCCGTGCCGGCGGCGTCGAGGAACTCGAACCGCACCCCGTCGATCGTCCGCACCCCGCCTTCGGGCGGGATCTCCTCGGTCGGCGCGACGAGGCCGATCGAGCCATCGGGCAGTCCGGGGCCGAGGCCGGAGCCGATATGGCCTGCGGGCGATTTCGGCAGAGTGCGGCCGAACATGAACGCCGCCCGCCGGGACATGTGCGGCCCGGCGATCAGGTTCTCCGTCGCCGCGGCTTCCGCGAAGCCGTGGGGCGCGACGACGGGGATGTCGCCCGCCGCGATGTCCGCGTCCGAGAGAACGCCGCGCGCCCCGCCGAAATGATCGACATGGCTGTGAGTGAAGAGGACGGCGCTCACCGGCCGTTCGCCGAGGGTCTCGTTGACGAGGGTGAGGGCCGCGGCGGCGGTCTCTTTCACCGTTAGCGGATCGATGACGATCCATCCGGTCTCGCCGCGGATGACGCTCATCACCGCGAGGTCGTAGCCGCGCACCTGATAGAGCCCGTCGGTCACCTCAAAGAGCCCGTGGCGCGCCGCAAGCTGCGATTGCCGCCAGAGGGAGGGATTGGCCGTCGGCGGGGCGGCGGCGGCCAGAAAATCGAAAGCGTCGATCCGCCAGACCACGTCGCCGTTTTCATCGCGAATGGCGTCGCTCTCGATCGCGGCGAGAAAGCCGCGCCCCGCGGCCTCGAAGCTCGCCGCATCGCCGAGGGCGAGCCGGTCCGCGACAGCCTGATTGGCGGCCGCCGTGTGCGGCGTCGCCTGACCGACGGGCGGGGCGGCGTCGCTCCAGGGCGCGACGGTTTCAGCGGCGCCCGTCGGGACGGGCGGCTCGGTGTCGCCGCAAGCGGCGAGGGCGAAGGCGGAGAGGAGGGCGGCGCGCATGGTCATGGCGTCGATGATGACCGCGGTCCGCCGCCGAACGCCACTTTCAGGCGCAGACGATCCCTCAGCCTGTGTCCCGGCCGAGCGGGCGGCGTTAAGCTCGCGGCATGATGACGGTTCCCCTCAATGCGGACGCCGAGCGCGTGCTGGTGCTCGGCGCGACGGGGACGATCGGCCGGGCGACGGCCCGCGCCGTCCTCGCCTCCGGGCGGCGGGCGGTCTGCCTGGTGCGGCCGGCCTCGAAAGACAGGCCGGTCGCAACGGCCCTCGCCGATCTCGGCGCCGAGATCCGCGTCGGCGATCCGACCCGGGCGGAGAGCATCGCCGAGGACGGGGTGCGCGGCGCGCCGGTTGCGGCGGTGATCTCCTGCATGGCGTCGCGGACGGGCGCGCCGGAAGACGCCTGGGCGATCGACCATGACGCCCAGGTCGAAGCGCTGAAGGCGGCGCAGGCGGCCGGCGTTCCGCACTTCGTCCTCCTCTCGGCGATCTGCGTGCAGAAGCCGCGCCTCGCCTTCCAGCATGCGAAACTCGCCTTCGAGGAGAAGCTGGCCGCATCGGGCCTGCGCTATTCGATCGTCCGGCCGACCGCATACTTCAAATCGCTCTCAGGGCAGATCGACCGGGTGCGGAGGGGTAAACCCTACCTCCTCTTCGGCGACGGGGAGGTGACCGCCTGCAAGCCGATCAGCGACGATGATCTCGCACTGTACCTCGTCGGCTGCCTCGACGCGCCTGAGCGCTGGGACCGCATCCTGCCGATCGGCGGGCCGGGGGAGGCGCTGACGCCGCGCCGCCAGGGCGAGCTTATGTTCGAGGCCTTCGGTCTGGAGCCGAAATTTCAGCGCGTTCCCCTCGCGCTGATGGATGCGATCGCCGGCGGCCTCGGCGCGCTCTCGAACCTCGCGCCCCCGCTCGCGGCGAAAGCCGAGTTCGCGCGGATCGGCCGCTATTACGCGCGGGAATCGATGCTCGTCTATGACGCCGAAACGGACCGCTACGACGCCGGCGCGACGCCCTCCTTTGGAACCGAGACCCTCGGCGATTACTTTCGCAAAGTCGCCGCCGGCGAGGCGAACCCCGAGCGGGGCGACCACGCAGTCTTCTAAGCCGGCGCCGGTCGGCCGGGCGTCGCAACCAATGAGCGTTGATGCTATGGTGGCCTCATAAGGGGAGGACGCCGTGCTTGAAATCGCACTCAGCTTCGCCGCCGCCGCAAGCCTCGCGGCGCAGGATATCAGCCAGCTGCAGGCGGTGTCGCCGCAAGTTCAACTTGACCCGAACGCCGCCATCACCACGACGCCGCGGGCGCGGATCATCGGCGAGGAGGCGCTTGTCGGCCGGGTCTGGATTACGCCGGTCCTTTTTCAGACGGCGGGCGAGGCGGAGCGCGCGGCGCAGGCCGGCGTTCGCGGCGGAACCGTCGTCGTGCGGGCGAGGAAACCGGGCGACGCCTCCGGCAAACGCCCGGGCGAGGTTCAAAGGCTCGACGAGGGGAAGGACGCCGATCCGGCCGAGGAGGCGGCGCGCGCGCAGATCGCGGAAATCCTCCGTCAACAACAAGCTCAGCAGTCGACCGCCAGGAAAGACGGGGCCGATGATGTCGGGAGCTCGTCGTCCGCGCTCACCTCGGCGCAGATCACGACGCTGCAGATGCAGCAGATGGCCGCCCAGAAGGAGGCCGAGGCGAACGCGATCCGCCGGGCGACGGACGTTGAAAAGCTGAAGATGCGTGACGAAGAACGAAACTAAAAACGCCAGTGCGAACGCCGGCCGGGCAATGTTTTCGAGCGGGTCGGCTCGTGGTTCGGCGCGAAATACACGGAGGAATGCCGCAGCAGCCGTCGGCGTCGCGAGACCGTCCGCGTCGTGGAGATGAGCGCCGCGAGCATTCGGCACGCGCTCTATTTCATCAATCTGAGCGCGACGACGACGACGAACGTCAACGTCGTCTGCCGCATCCGCGACCGGGACGAGCTCATCGTCGCAGACGTCGTGGTCGGGCCCCTCGATTACGGCGAATGGTCCCCCGGCTGCGCCTGCGACGGCGACTACACGCTCTGGTGCCGCATGGAGGCGAGCGAGCCGATCGCGGCCCACGGCATAAAGCGCACCGTCGCCGCGACCCGCGACGACAGTGAATACGTCGGATTTTTCCTCGGGGAATGACGCCGCGCGCGCAAAGTTCTTGATATTAGTTTTCAGTTATATAATTTGCGGCTTAAGTCATTCGATGAGGTCGCAAGATGGACTACGGCCGCGCGCTCGGCGCTGAATTTCGCGAGGTTCAGGATCGGCTGCATGACGGGAAGCCGGCGCGGGTCGTCGCCGCGTCCCGGGTCTATGCAACGGATCAACACGATTTATGGGACGCGCTGACGAACGCCGAGCGCATCCCGCGGTGGTTTTCACCGATCACCGGCGATCTGCGCCTCGGCGGGCGATATCAGCTCGAAGGGAATGCCGGCGGAACCATCACGCGGTGCGACCCGCCGGACGTTTTCGAGGCGACATGGGAGTACGGAGGAAGCGTCAGCTGGGTCGTTGTGCGGCTGGCGCCGGACGGCGATGGCGCGCGGCTGTCGCTTGAGCATATCACGCTGAAAGATGAAGCCGGCGAGGCGCACTGGGACCAGTACGGTCCGGGCGCCACGGGCGTCGGCTGGGATCTGTCGTTTCTCGGCATGGGGCTGCACGTCGATAGCGGCGGAGGGGCCGTCGACAGCAAGGCGAACGAGGCCTGGATGTCGTCCGAGGACGGTAAGGCGTTCATGCGCCGGTGCGCTGAGGCGTGGGGCGCAGCGCATGTCGCCGCCGGCGAGGCCGCCGATGTCGCCGGGGCGATGGCGGCGCGCACCGCGGCGGCCTATACGGGCGGCTGATGCACGCCTTCGACGTTCTAAGCGACCCGGTGCGCCGGCGGATCCTTGAACTTCTCGCCGAGAGCGATCGCGCATCCGGCGAGATCGTCGGCGTCGTGAGCGACGAATTCGGCATCACGCAGCCGGCCGTCTCTCAACATCTGAAGGTTCTCCGCGAAAACGGCTTCGCGACGGTCACCGTCGACGGCGCGCGGCGGGTCTACGCACTGGACGCGGCGCCGCTGGCGGAAGTCGACGCCTGGCTCGACGGGTTCCGGCGGTTCTGGGAGCCGAAGCTCGAAGCGCTCGCAACGGAAGTCGCGCGCGGAAAACGGGCCCGGCGATCCGCCAAACCATAGCGAGACGGCGCACGGCGCTCGGCGCGACGCTCAGACATCGCACCGATTATGAGATTGATCCGGGTGCTGGCGTTCTCCGACGCCGCAAGTACCGCCGCGCCCGCTGCCTGCACGCATGTTTCAGGAGCGGGGACGTGCGGGACAAAAAAGCGAACCGTTCGTTCGTTACGACAACCGGACGGTCGAACGCGATGGATCGTACTCGGACGTACCGAACGACACGCCGGCGTTACGACCGAGACCGGACCAGCGGCGCCGGTCGCCCACGTTTTCATGAGTGGCCGAAAACGCCCCAAAGCGGTCTCTCGCCGGGCGGCGGGAAGCGCCCCGAAACGGTCGCTCGCGTTCATTTCTCCGGCACGAGGTATGAGGAAGAGAGAAAATGCGGGACACCTTCTCGCGTTATTGATGAGCCGGTTAAAAAAGCTGTCTCAAATTCAAGCTGTGCCCAAAGGGGGTAACGAAGTGAAAGAAGCGACCATTCTCATCACCGGGGCGAATTCTGGACTCGGTTTCGAAGCCGCGCGGCAGTTCGCTCTGCGTGCGGACGTCACGAAAATCATCTTGGCGTGCCGAGACCAATCGCGTGCTGAAGCTGCCCGTCAGAACCTTGAAAAGCTGACGGGTAAGTCAGTTTTTGAGATATTGATCGTCGATGTCGGCGATCTCGATTCTTGCCGAAGGGCCGCCGAAAAGCTGAACTCTCAGGTCGATGGGATCATTCTTAACGCGGGAGGCGGAGGCGGTACTGATCCGAAAAAACTCACCGGGGATGGTGTCATGTTGATCTTTGGCATCAACGTCCTCGGCCACGTGCTCTTCACCGATCTGATTATGGAGCGTGGCAAGCTTTCTGATACGGGAACGGTCATGTACGTCGCGAGCTTTGCCGCCAGAGGCGCACCAGAAGTCCGGGCGGCCAAACCACCGATCAAAGAGGGCTCCGTCGAAGAGTGGACCTCTGTCGCCAACGGCACGAAATTCAACGAGCGCTCCACGTATACTGACATCTATGGCGCTACGAAACTTATGGGCGCGCTATGGACGATGAGCATGTCGCGTAGGCATCCAACGACGAGGTTTATGACCATCGATCCGGGTATGGCCCGCGGCACCTCTGGAACGAAATCCATGCCATTTTTCCAAAGGCTGACCATGGAAACCGCTATGTGGGTCATGGAAAAACTGGGCAGAGCCCATTCCGTTGATGTGGGGGCTCAGCGCTATGTTGACGTCATGCTAAACGAAGATGATTTCGGCTCCGGCATTTGGTGGGGAAGCAAAAAGGGACTGACTGGAAAGCTGGCCGATCAAAAAGAACACTGGCCCCAAATTATTGGCAACGAAACCGCGCAAGATAACGCTGATGAAGCCATCCACAGGTTCCTTTGATTTCTTTTGAGGGTTCTGGCGTTCCTCTAGAGGCCTTTTCTCGCCCAAGTAAGCCGCTCAAGGAGCACGGATTACCGTCGATCCGCAGCGAGAAGTCGCCGCTGAGAAAACCTCAAGAAACAACAGCGGGCTCTGGGGTAGTGGCGGAGAGGATGGGATTCGAACCCACGAACGGGTCGCCCCGTTACTCCCTTAGCAGGGGAGCGCCTTCGACCACTCGGCCACCTCTCCGCGTTCAAGGGGCTTAGCAAGGCTCGACGCGCGGCGGCAAGCGGGAAGGGCCGGCCGCCGGTCGATTCGCGGCGGGGCGCCGCTCAGCCGGTCTTCTCGGGCGTTTTCCGGGACGGGCAGACGAAGGCCCCCTCGTCCTTCCCGTCGCCGGTGGGAACGCCGCGCAGGGCCCGCAGCTCCCGGGAGTTGAGATCGTCGGCGCTGACCGCCGGAGCGTCGTCCTCGTCGGCCGCCTTCGGCGCGGGGCAGACGATCACCGGGCGGCGACCGTCGAGGCAGACGATCGAGCCGTCCGGCCGGGCGGCGAGCTTGCGGCACTTGAAGGTCGGGGCCGCGGGCGTCTCTGCGGCGAGCGGCGCCGCGTCCTGAGGCCCCGGCGCGGCGGGCTGCGGATCATCGAGGAGGAGCCGGGGCTCGTCCTCGGGCCAGACCGGATCAGCCGGCGCCGGCTCGGCGTCCGGCTTCGTGCGGGTCTGCGCGACGCGGCTCCGGGTCTCGGCCTGTTGCGGAGCTTTCTCGATCGCCGGCAGGCGGGTCGAGCGCGCGTCGATCGCGGCGATCACCGCCTGGGCCGCGGCGTAGTCCGGGAGGGCCGGCTGGTCGCCGGAGCTTGCGCGCTCGGCGGCGAGGGCGGCGAGGACGGGCGTCGGCGGCGACAGGCGTCCCGCCCGTCCTCGCTCGCCGCCGCGGGCGAGGTCCGCGCTCATGGACGCCCGAGGATCGAACCCGCCGGTTTCGCTGAAGAGCGCGCCGTCCTTCGAAGCGGCGAGGTGCCGGTAGACGTGCATGTTCTCCATGACGCGCATGACGTAATTGCGGGTCTCCGAGAACGGAATGAGTTCGACCCAGTCAACGGGATCGACATCGTCCGCCCGCGGATCGCCATAGTCGTCGATCCAGCGGTCGACCCGGTGCGGGCCGGCGTTATAGGCCGCAAGGGTCATGACGTAGGAGCCGTCATAGCGCTTCAGGAGATGGCTCAGATGCGCGGCGCCGATGACGAAGTTGTAGTCCGGCCGGTCGAGGAGCCAGGAGCGCCGGTAGGGAAAGCCCTCCTTGCGCGCCGTGATCGAGGCGGTGGACGGGAGAAGCTGCATCGGCCCGCGGGCGCCGGCCGAGGAGTAGGCGCGGGGGTTGAACTCGCTCTCCTGCCGGGAGAGGCCGAGGATGAGGGCGCGCTCGACGAAGTCCTCCGCCTGGCCGGGCACGTCGACGTCCGGGTACGTCACGTCGGGAATGAAGAGCCCGTCCTGAACGGCGTACTTGCCGGCGCGCACGCCCGTATCGGGCGCTTTATAGCGCTCGCCGATCGCAGCGAGCAGCCGCACTTCATCCTCCGCCCTAAGGCCGCGGGCGATGTGATGGGCGAAGAGCCGGAAATAGCCGCCGTCCTCGATCTCTCCGAAGAGCGCCGTCGCCTTGACGAGCGGGCGCTCCTCGAAGGCCGCGGCGACGCCGGGGCGGACGGGCTGGAGCGGGGCGGCGAACTCCAACTCCGAGACCGCGCCGATCGCGTCGGCGGAGAGCTGGCCGTAATAGGTGTTCGGATAAGCTGCCGCCGCGGCGTAATTGACTTCGGCTGCGGCCCGGTCGCCGAGGGCGTCTGCGGCGCGGCCCCGCCAGTAGCGGGCGCGCGCGAGGCTGATGGGAGAAGATACGACTTCTTCAAGGCGCTGGAAATGAAGATCGGCGTCGCGCGGCTCGTTGAGGAAGCGCAGCGCGATCCAGCCGGCGAAGAACTCCGCGTCGGAATAGGCGAGATAGCCGTTCCCGGCGACGGTGAGGCCGTGGGAGGCGGCGAGGGCGTAGGCGTCGTAAAAGAGCCCCGTCTTCAGCGCCCAGCGGGCGAGAAGCCGGCGCTCCAGCCACCAGGCGTCGACATCGCGGGCGAACGCCGCGCCTGACGGAACGCTCAGGACCCGGCGAATCGCCTCTTCCTCGCGCTCGTCCCGGCGGGCGTAGCGCACGGCCGCGTGCATGACGCCGCCGTCGAGCCGCTGGCGGTCGTTCAACCGGGCGAAGAGCTGTTCGCCGTTCCGGTCGCCCGCGAGGAGGGCGATGCGCGCCGCTGTTCCGGGCTTCGCATAATCCGGTAGGAGATCGACCATGCGCCGCGCCGCGGTGATCCGTCGGCCCCAGAGGAGGCGATCGACGCGGTCGACATGGTCCTCGCTGGAGAGGCGCTTGCCGAATTCTTTGAGGATCGCTTTTTCCTCAGAGGACGAATAATCATGCTCGATCCAGGCGGAGCGGATGAGCGCCCGCGCCCGGTCGCGCTCGCGGTCCTTCCAGAGCTCTTCGGCGAAGCGAAACTTGCCCTCGCCGGTGAGGGGCGCGTGCTTGCCGAAGTAAGCGAGCGCCTCCTTCGATGGCAGGCTCTCCGGCATCCGCTGTTCCGCATAGCGCCGAAGGAGGCTCATGGAGGGCCAGTCGTCGTGCTCGTCAATGAACCGGGCGAGGGCGCGCCAGTCGACGTCCGGATCGTTGGTCCGGTAGTAGACCCAGAGCGCGGCGTCCCGGGCGACCGGGTCGCCGATCGACACCGCCGCGGCCCGCACACGGGCGTCCTTGCCGTCGCGGGCGAGTTCGACGGCGGTCTCGAAGGCTTTGAAGTCGGACGGCGAAAGGAGGCCCGAGGCGACCGGGTCGCGATCAGTGGGCGCGGCGGGCTTCAGGCTCGGCGTCGGGTCCGCCGCCGCGGCGGTCCCGCCGCTCGCGAAAACGAGCGCGATGAGGAGCGCGGACGCCCGGAGGATGGTCATCGATTTCATAACGGCGATGTTCGGTTTCGACCCTTACGTTCTATGATGACACAGCCATGGCGCGTTTCAATCGAGCAGCCGGTCCGCGGTTGCCCGGCCCGCCGGCCGCGGATAGCGTGCGCGCCCTTGTCGCGGCGGGGCCTGCGGGCGGAAAGTCGGTACGATCATGAGCACAATGTCTGAAGAGGCGCTCTCCCGCATTCAGGGGTCGATCACGGCCCTGGCGACGCCGTTCCGGAACGGGGCCGTGGACGAGGCGGCGTTCCGCGCGCTTGTCGAGCGGCAGATCGAGGCCGGGACGCACGGGCTCGTGCCGTGCGGAACCACGGGCGAATCGCCGACCATCAGCCATGAAGAGCATCGCCGGCTGATCGCGCTCTGCGTCGAGGTTTCGGCGGGACGGGTTCCGGTGATCGCCGGCGCCGGCTCGAACGCGACGGCCGAGGCGATCGCGCTTGCGCAGTTTTCGGAAGAGGCGGGCGCCGACGCGGTCCTCGCCGTCACCGGCTATTACAACAAGCCGAGCCAGGCGGGGCTCATCGCCCATTACGAGGCGCTGTCGAACGCGACCCGGCGGCCGATCGTCGTCTATAACGTTCCTGGACGGACGGTTGCGGATATCTCGGTCGAGACGATGGGAGCGCTGGCGAAGCTGCCGAACGTGATCGGCGTGAAGGACGCGACGGGCGATCTCGCACGCATGGCCCGCCACCGGCTCGCCTGCGGGGAGGACTTCATCTGTCTTTCGGGCGAGGACCCGACGGCCGTCGGCTTCAACGCCATGGGCGGGCGGGGCTGCATTTCGGTGTTGTCGAACGTCGTCCCGGAAGAGTGCTCCGCAATGCAGGACGCGACCCTGCGCGGCGACTACCAGGTCGCGCTTGAATGGCAGGACCGGCTCGCGGCCCTCGCCGAGGCGCTGTTCGCCGATACGAGCCCGGGGCCGACGAAGTACGCGCTTTCAAGGCTCGGTCTGTGCTCGGACGAGCTGCGCCTGCCGCTCGCGCCGCCGAGCGCGAAGGCGCGCGAAAAGGTCGACGCCGCCATGGCCGCCCTGGGGCTCGTCTAGATCATGGCTGCGAAAGGACCGGCTAGGAAAGTGGTGGCGGAGAACCGCCGCGCGCGCCGGGAGTACTTCATCGAGGACGAGTTCGAGGCGGGCCTGATGCTGACGGGCACCGAGGTGAAGGCCCTGCGCGAAGGCCAGGCGAACATCGCGGAATCCTACGCCTCGCCTGAGGACGGCGGCCTCTGGCTCATCAATGCGAACATCCCGGAGTATTCCGGCGGCAACCGCGAGAACCACGAACCGAAGCGGCGCCGCAAGCTGCTCCTCCACGCCCGGGAAATTGCGAAGATCTCCGAAGCCGTGCAGCGCAAGGGCTACACGATCGCGCCGCTGCAGCTCTATTTCAACGATCGCGGGATCGCGAAGCTTTCCATCGGCCTCGCCAAAGGCAAGAAGCTGCACGACAAGCGCGATACGGACAAATCCCGCGACTGGGAGCGCCAGAAGGCGCGGCTGTTGCGCGAGAAGGGGTGAGCATGTCGGACGAGCCGCACGCGACGCCGGCAGGGCCGGCTCCGGAAACGGACCATCCGAACGTACCGGTGCATCCGCCGGTCGTTTTCGTCGGGGCGTTCGTCGCGGCGGTGGTTCTGGAACTCGCGTTTCCGTCGAAAGCGGTCCTCACCCTCGGGCGGTTCGGCGATGCGGCGGGCATGCTGATCGCCGCCGCGGGCTTCCTCTTCGGCGCCTGGGCGCTCCTCGCCTTCCGCAAGGGCGGGGAGAACCCGTTGCCGAACACGAGGACCGAAACGGTCCTCGACACGGGGCCCTACCGCTATTCGCGCAACCCCATGTACGTCGCCATGGCCCTCGTCAGTGTCGGCATGGCCTTCGCATTCTCCAACGCCTGGCTTTTCGCCACGACGATCGCGGCCATGATCGTCATCCGCGTCGTCGTCATCTCGCGGGAGGAGGCGTACCTGCAGAAGAAGTTCGGCGGGGCGTATACGGCTTATAAGAAGAAAGTGCGGCGGTGGTTGTAG
>JBCBJX010000026.1:0-32278 GCA_038522735.1 Pseudomonadota bacterium | reverse complement strand
GATGATAGAAGTGCGTCGCCGTGATCTTGTTCACCCCGACCAGCAGACAGGCTGTTCGAGCAGGCGTCCCGGCGACGAAGTGCTCAACCAGCTTGTTCGTCTGAATATGCGTGAGTTTTGAATGCTTTAGCCGCATCAACCAACCGTAGGAGCGCTAATCTCCTAGGCCAGCCCCTTGAATTTTATTGTATTGTTTCACAGGCGCCACTCATCGATATTATCGGTAGTTTGTGTGTAATCAAGATCATCCGTCCAGGAAAGCACACCACATACTATAAAACTGTCACAATAATTGCTTAAGCTTATTTATCGTCCATATCACTGCACGAACTCGAGTGCGTTTAGCGCGAGGGCAGTTCGAACTTGGAGGCAATGCATAATGACAGAAGCTGACGCGATCACTTACGGCGCATTTGGAGCGATAATTGTATATCTAACTGTAAAATTCTTGGGTTTTTTCATAGGCATTTTTACCGGTGGGAAAAAACAACCTTGGATAAATGATTTTGAAGAGCTTCAAATGCGTATTGCAGGACAAGAGAAGCTTTTTAAAGAGATGGAAACAAATATACTAGGGCCGGATGGCAATTTAGGCGGAGATCAGTTACGGGCGGCTACAATTAATATTTTATCGAATTCAAATGCTCGAAACCTCGAATTTGCCAGAGAGCGTCGTCAACAAGCAAATTTTGCGTTTCGAGTTGGAAACGGATTATTGATTTCCGGTTCTGTAGTTGTTTTCGCTGGGGTCACTTTTATGTTATTAAGCACGGAGCCTAATTATATTGAAATGATGCTGATACCAATTGTCGGTATAATACAGGCTTACTTAAGCTCAACGTGTTTTTCTTGGGCTCGGCAAGCCAACGACAGACTTGATCTTTTAGAAAATGCACCGAGGCCAATCGATGACGTGATAACACTTTTGTCCACGGCGGCTCAAATAGAAGACACAGAGGCTCGGGATAAAATGCTAATTGAAACGGTACTCCCCGGAGTTTTGGAAAACTTGCGAGCAACTGACTCCACGAAAGATATAACAAAAATTTTAGAAGCTACCCCGTCGACGCCATCGAATATTGGTAGCATCTCTGCGCTTCTCCAAGAGAAGGTATTAGAAACGCTTAGCGGTCGATCTAAGACGTCGAACGATAAAAGAGTTTCTGACACTGCGCGTGCAGATCAAGCGCTGCACGATCGTGAATCATTTCCGGAGCGCAGGGTTTAAAGTAATTTAATTCGTTCGCACCTTTGTTCAATATGATTGTAGATTGATATGCTAAGAAAAAAATCGTCGACTCGGTTGATTAGATGGTTAGTGATTCGGCTTACGCTCGTACTGAAACAACTTGTGTATCAAGGTTATTGAGCATGAGGTATCGGTGAACAGGGCCTTGTGTTGGACAATCGACACGTCATAGGGAGCATAGTCAATAACAATGGTGAGTGAGCTTTATGTCGAACGACAGTCTCTCGCCCCAAACCCGCAGTTAACTAAATAAACCGAAATGGCGAATTTTGGCGAACTCCAGCCAAACGGCCAGTGACCGCTTTGGGGCGTCTTAGGTCACTAGAGGTGATGCCGGCGAGCGGCAAATTCGAGCCGAACCCCGTCACCCGAACGAACCCAGTCGCCTGGCCTTCTCAATCAAGAACGCCCTCGAACTCCAGTTCCACAGGGCCGGTCATGCGGACGTGATCGTCCGGGGCCCACTCAATATCGAGGGGGCCGCCATCCATCATCACCGTCGCCGTCCGTTGCGTGCGGCCGCGGCGGACGGCGGAGACGAGCGCCGCGCAGGCGGCCGTGCCGCAGGCTTTGGTGATCCCGGCGCCCCGCTCCCAAACCCTGAGGCGGATCGCGGCGTCCGACAGCACCTGCGCCACGGAGACATTGCAGCCCTCCGGGAACATCGGGTGGTGCTCGATAAGGGGGCCGAACTTGTCGATCGCCTGCGCCTCGGCGTCGTCGACGAAGAAAACGCAATGGGGGTTCCCCATGGAGACCGCCGACGGCCCCCAGAGCACCGGCGCGTCGATGGGGCCGAGCTTTACGTCGACGAAGCGGGTGTCCTCCGCCGGGTCGCGCAACGGGATTTCGTCCCAGCGAAGCCGCGGCGGGCCCATATCGACCGTCACCCGCCTGTCGCCGGCGGCGATCGCGTGCAGCGGCCCTGACAGCGTGTGAAACCGCGCCTCGCCGTCGCCCGTTTCCTGCATCAACAGCCATCCGACGCACCTGGCCGCGTTCCCGCACGCCCCGACCTCGGAGCCGTCGGCGTTCCAGACGCCCATGAACGGCGCGCCGTCCCGGGTCTCCAGCGTAATCACTTGATCGCAGCCGACGCCGGACGACCGGTCCGCGATCCGGACCGCGGCGTCGGCGTCCATCGCCCCGCCCGCGCGCAGGTCGACGACGACGAACGCGTTCCCGAGGCCGTTCATCTTGCGGAAGGGGCGGGGGGAGAGGGTGGAGGCGGGGGTCATAAAGGGGACATGGCGCAAGTTTCGGGCGAGGAAAAGTCTCCAGCGCCGCCGACATTTGGCGCGCTCGCACGCTCTCGCTACGCTTGGGCGTCAAATGGGAGAGCGCAATGCGAGCGATTGTTTTAGGACTAGCGGCGTTTATCGGAACGGCCTCGGCGAGCGACTACGTCGCTCCAAGCTCAGAGCTTCTGGCTCGCGCCCAGGCCTTGCACGGGCGCATCCTCACCCTCGACACCCATGTGGACGTCGGCCTCAATTACGCAACGCCCACGAACGATCCGGGCGGGTTCACGGACAATCAGGTCGATCTGCCGAAAATGCGCGTCGGCGGCCTCAACTCGGCTTTCTTCATTGTCTATACGCCTCAAGGTCCGCTGACCGAGGATGGGTACGCACAGGCGCGCGAGATTGCGATGACCCGGCTCGCCGGCATCAAGCGTATGGCCGCCGCCTACGCCGATCAGGTCGGTCTGGCGACGACGGCGGACGATGTCGTTCGCATCGCCGCCTCAGGACGGCGGGTCGCCCTCATCGGCATGGAGAACCCGTTCCCCATAGGCCCGACTGCGGACGGCGCCGAAGAATGGGCGGCTGCGGGCGTGCGCTATATGTCTCTCACCCACTTCGGGCACAATCAGTTCGGGGATTCCTCCAACCCCAATCTTTCCGCAGGCGATGAAAAAGAGAAATGGGGCGGGCTCTCCGAAGAAGGCCGGGCGCTGATCGGGCGGCTCAACGATCTCGGCGTCATGGTCGACGTCTCCCACGCCGGTGAGAAAACCATGCTGGAGGCGGTGAAGGTCTCCCGCGCGCCGGTGATCGCGTCCCATTCGGGCGTCGTCGCCGTCGCCCCGAGCCCGCGCAACCTGACGGACGACCAGCTCGTCGCGCTGCGCGACGCCGGCGGCGTCGCACAGATGGTCGCCCTCGACGCCTATGTGCAGGCGACGCCGCCGGAGATGATCGCGGCGCGCGAAGCGGTGCTGGCGAAATTCGGTCTCGAAGGCATGTCGGAGGTCGGGAGCCTGCCGGAGGCGGAGCGCGAAACCCTCCGCAAGGAGATGACCGCCTTGGCGGACGATCTCGCCAACGACCCGGCGACCGTCGCGGACTTCGTCGATCATATCGAACACGCAATTAAAATCGCCGGCGTCGATCATGTCGGTATCGCGTCGGATTTCGATGGCGGCGGGGGCGTCTACGGCTGGCGAGACGCTTCGACGACCTACGCCGTGACGGCGGAAATGCTGCGCCGCGAATGGTCGGAGGGCGACATAGAAAAGATCTGGGGCGGAAATCTCCTGCGCGTGATGCGCGCCGTCGAGCAAGCGGCGGCGCGATGAGGCTCGCGATCGACACGGTGTCGGCGCTCGTCGGCGCAGCGCTTCTTTCCGCATGCGGCGCGGATCGCGCAACGCCTCCGGGCGCGGCGACAGCGGCCGGCCTCGAAGCCGAACCCGTCGCCTGGTCGTCCGTAGAGGGCGGGTGCGTGACGCTCGGAGAGAGCGCTGTTTATCCGGAAGAAGGGCCGCCGACGGACGTCTGCGTCGAGCCTTTCGAGCTTTCCAGAACGGAAATCACCAACGCCCAGTTTGCGCGGTTCGTGGATGAAACCGGCTATGTAACGGAGGCGGAGCGCGGCTGGGCAGGCGAGGGAGAGGGCGACCGGCTGCCGCCCGGCTCCTTCGTATTCGCGCCGCGGGGCGACATGCGCGACCTCGCTGACTGGTGGGCCTTCGTCGAAGGCGCGAGCTGGCGCCGACCGACTGGGGACGCCGCGCTCGCCCCCGGCGACGCTCAAAAACCTGTCGTGCACGTGACGTTCGAGGACGCCGAGGCGTTCGCCGAGTGGGCGGGCGCGCGCCTGCCGACGGAAGCCGAATGGGAGTTCGCCGCCCGCGCGGCGCCGGCCGTCTCCGACAACGCGGCGAACACGTGGCAGGGCGTTTTCCCGGCGGTGAACACGGCCGGCGACGGACACGAAGGATTGGCGCCCGTCGCATCCTACCCGGCCGACGCACGCGGCGTGCACGACATGATCGGCAATGCGTGGGAATGGACCGCCTCGCCGTATTTTCCACGTCAGGGCGCGAAGGCGGCGGATGCGGGATCGGGGCGCGATCCCGCGCAGCCCGGCCGTCCCGTCCGCGCGATCAAGGGCGGCTCTTACCTTTGCGCGCGTTCCTATTGTCGGCGCTACCGCCCGCAGGCCCGTCAGGCCCAGGACGAGCATTCGAGCGCCTCCCATGTCGGGTTTCGCATCGCCCGGGATGCGCCGTCCGCATCCTGACCGCGGATCACTCCGCGGCGATCGCCGGCGCTTTCAGGAACTCGAAATCGCGGGCGCGCAAGCGCTTCGTCTTCGCGCGATAGTCGATGGTGAAGCCAGGCCAGAGCGTGACGTTTTTACCGGATTTCGTCTGATACCAGCTGGAGCAGCCCGTCGCCCAGACTGTTCGCTTCAGCCGCTCCTGCAGCTCCGAATTGTGCGTCTTCTGAACATCATCGCGCACGCGGATCGCGCGAGCCCCGGACTGATCCATGCGTTTGAGGGCGTCCATGACGAGGTTCATCTGGCTCTCGATCATGAAGACGATGGAGTTGTGGCCGAGCCCGGTGTTCGGGCCGACGAGATAGAAGAGGTTCGGGTACCCCGCGATACAGACGCCGTAGTAAGCCTCCGCCTCGTCGTCCGCCCAGTCCTCATGAAGGCGGCGCCCGCCCTCGCCGACAAGGTCGAACCCGCCTGTGAGGTCCGTCGCCCGGAAGCCGGTGCCGTAGACGAGAATATCCGCCTCGACCCTCTCGCCCTTCGCCGTCTCAACGCCTCTCTCCGTAATGCGCGCGAGAGGCGTCGTCTCCAGGCGGACGTTGTCGCGCATGATCGCGGGATAATAGTCGTTCGAGATGAGCACCCGTTTGCAGCCGATCACGTAATCAGGCGTCAGTTTCGCGCGAAGCTCCGGGTCCGTCACCTGGGCCGCAAGGTGGTCGCGCGCCGGTTTTCCTAGGGCTTTCATGAGGCCGGGCGTCATGGTGAAGGCGAGGGCGCGCCATTCAAGGGCTCCGTAAACGAGCCAGCGCCGCAGCTGGGTGAGGAGGGGGAACGAGCGGTTCGCCTCTTTCGCGCTTTCTGGGAACGCCCGGTCGAGTTTCGGCAGGATCCATGGCGGCGTGCGCTGAAAGACCGTCAACTCCGCTGCGCGCTCGGCCAGCCAGGGAACGAACTGGATTGCGCTCGCGCCAGTGCCGATGACCGCAACGCGCTTGCCGGCGACATCAAGATCCTCCGGCCAATGCATGGAGTGAAAGGCGAGGCCTTCGAAGTCGTCCCCTCCCGGAATGTCGGGATAGGCCGGCTTGTTCAGCGGTCCCTGGCCGACGATCAGTGCCCGGCAGGTCGCCTCGCGCCCATCAGCCGCCCGTACGCGCCACAGGAGCGCTTCCTCGTCCCATTCCCCTTGAACGAGCTCCGTTCCGAACCGGATATGGCAGCGGAGATCGAACTCGTCCGTGCAGCGCTCAAGATAGGCTTTGATCTCCGCGGCCGGCGAATAAGCGCGCGACCAGTCCGGGTTCAGGGCGAAGGAGAACGAGTAAAGGTGCGAAGGCACGTCGCAGGCGCAGCCGGGGTAGGTGTTGTCCCGCCACGTGCCGCCGACGGTGTCCGCCTTCTCCCAAATCTCGAAATCCTCCCGGCCGCCCTTCTTCAGCCGGTAGCCGGCGCAGAGACCTGCGAAGCCGGCGCCGACGACAATGACGTCGAGATGGGGCGTGGACGCGCCGTCCCGGGGCATGAACGTTCTCCCGTCTTTCGCCGCAAGGTAAACCAGTCGGTTTCCTCCGCAAGGCCGGCGGCGCCGGCCCCTTGGCGCTTCGCCGCGCCGCCCGCTAGGGTGCCGATCGAACCAGAACAGGGAACGCCGATGTTCGAGTGGATGAAACAGGCCGTCGCCGCAGGCGCGGCCTTCGCGATGATGGGAGCCGCCGTGG
The DNA here is from genome assembly GCA_038522735.1 of Pseudomonadota bacterium. Taxonomy (GTDB): domain Bacteria; phylum Pseudomonadota; class Alphaproteobacteria; order Caulobacterales; family Parvularculaceae; genus JBCBJX01. Next base: position 25,798 of record JBCBJX010000026.1, on the reverse strand, counting down.
CGCAGGACGATCCTTTCCTCTGGCTGGAAGAGGTCGAAGGTGAAGACGCGCTCGCGTGGGTTGAGGCGCAGAACGCTCGCTCCCTTGAGGAGCTTGAAGGCGATCCGCGCTACGAACCTCTCTACGAGGCGGCGCGGGAGATCATGAACTCCGAGGCGCGCATTCCCTACGGCGCGCTCCGCAACGGCTACGTCTATAATTTCTGGCAGGACGAGACGAACCCGCGCGGGCTCTGGCGGCGCGCGACGCTGAAGAGCTACCTCGCCAAAGAGACTGAATGGGAGACGATTCTCGACATCGACGCTCTCGCGGACGCCGAGGGCGAGAACTGGGTCTATAAAGGCGTCGACTGTCTCAAGCCCGCTAACGACCGCTGCATCATCTCGCTTTCGCGCGGCGGCGCCGACGCGACCGTGAAGCGGGAATTCCTCGTTTCTGAAAAAGCCTTCGTCGAGGGCGGTTTCGAACTCGCCGAGGCGAAATCGGCGACAGCCTGGGTCGATGACGAGACGCTCCTCGTCGGTATGGACGTTGGGCCGGACGCCATGACGACCAGCGGCTATCCGCGCCGCTCGCGGCTCTGGTCGCGTGGGATGGCGATCGCCGACGCGCCTGTCGTCTTCGAAGGCGAGGCGGAGGATGTCGGCGTCTGGCCGTTCTCGGACCATGTGGACGGCGAGCCGGTCGTCGGCATCGTCCGGGCGACGACGTTCTTCACCCGGAAACAGTATCTGCGCAGCGCCGACGGCTCGTTCCAGCAGGTGCCGCTGCCTCCAAAGTCAAGCATTGAGGGCTTTATCGGCGACCGGGTGATCGCATTGCTGCAGGAGCCCTGGGACCATGATGGCGAGACCTTCCCGATCGGCGCCGTCGTCTCGCTGGGGCGCGACGGAAGCAATCCGGAGCTTGTCTTCGCGGCGGGCGACCGGCAGGCGGTCGACAGCGTGGCCGTGGCGAAAAGCACCGTCTACGTCGAACTTCTCGACAACGTCGCCGGCAAGATCCTGAAGATCGAGCCGAAGCGGCGCGGCTGGAAGGCGAAGCCCCTGAGCCTGCCGGCGAACGGCGTGGTCTCGATCGCGACCGTCGATGACGGCGGCGACGCCCTGTTCGTCAATTTTGAAAGCCCGACGACCCCGGACAGCCTTTACTATTTTTCCGAGGGCGGTCGGCGGCGGCCTGCGAAGTCGCAGCCGGAATTCTTCGACGCGTCTGACATCACAGTCGAACAACGCGAAGCAACGAGCAAGGACGGAACGACAGTCCCGTATTTCGTCATTAGTCGGAAGGATGTCCTGAAAGCGGGCCCGGCGCCGACGGTGCTTTACGGCTATGGCGGTTTCCAGGTCTCGATCCTGCCGAACTACTCCGCCCTAACCGGCAAGCTCTGGCTTGAAGACGGCGGCGTCTACGTCATCGCCAACATCCGCGGCGGCGGCGAATTCGGTCCGGAATGGCACCAGGCGGCGCTGAAAGAGAACCGGCACAAGGCGTATGAAGACTTCTTCGCCGTCGGCGAAGCGCTCGTTGAAGAGGGCGTGACGACGCCGGAGCAGCTCGGCGCTCTCGGCGGCTCGAACGGGGGGCTTCTTATGGGCGTCGCCTTCACCCAGCGGCCGGATCTCTTCAACGCCATCGGCTGCGGCGTGCCGCTTCTCGACATGCTGCGCTACCACAAGCTCCTCGCCGGGGCCTCGTGGATGGGTGAATACGGCGACCCGGACAAGCCGGACGAACGGGCCTATATCGAGACGTACTCGCCCTATCAGGCGATTGCGGAGGAGGCCGACTATCCACGGGTCTTCTTCTTCACCTCCACCCGCGACGACCGCGTTCACCCGGGTCACGCACGCAAGGCCGCCGCGAAGTTCGAGGCCTACGAACACCCGTTCCTCTATTATGAGAACACCGAAGGCGGTCACGCCGCGGCGAGCAATCCGGATCAGGTCGCCCGCCGCACGGCGCTGCAGTACGTCTATTTCAGCCGTCAGCTGGCGGACGAGTAAGGAGGAGCCGGTATGATCCTGGCCGCTATGACGGCGCTGTACGTTTCGACCGCGCCGGGCGCGCAAACCGCCCCGCCGACGCTCGGCGATTGCCTCGCCATTGAAAACGACGCCGAGCGCCTCGCTTGTTACGACCGGCTGGCGCGCGCCGCGCTCGGAGTTCCGGCGCTCGACCCTCGCGCCCCGGAAGCTCCGGTGCCGGCGCCGTCCGCGGCCACGGCGTCTTCGACCGCGCCGACGGAGCCGCAAAGCGCTCCGGGCGCGGACGCCGCCGCGGCTTTCGGCGCCGAAGATCTCGCGCGCCGGGAGATCAAAGGCGACGATACGCCGAAAAAGCTCGCGGTGACGGTTACGCGCATCGTCTACACGGACAGCGGAAAAGCCGTGTTCGGTCTTTCGAACGGTCAGATCTGGATCCAGACGGAGCCGGAAGGGCGGCGGCGTTTCGAACTCTCCGAAGACGAAGAGATAGAGGCGGTCCTTCAGAAACGCATGTTCGGTGGGTACTGGCTGGCGACGAAAAGCCCGCGTCGGAAGATCAAGGTGGAGCGGCGGAAATGACCATGGTCGCCGGGCTCCTGCAGCGCCGCTGGCGGGTCGTCGATGTGAAGATCGTCGTCGATGGAACCATGCGGCTCCTCAGGTGGCGGCGCGGCTGGCTGCAGGACCGCCTCTTCCTGGACGAGCGGGAAGTCGCCCGCGTCGGCGGCCTTTTCGGCCGGGAGAGCGTCTTTGGGCTGGTGCTGGAGACGTCCGGGGGCGACAAGCGCCTCCTGCTGACGATCGACACGACAGAGGACGGCTGGGACTTCTCCGGCGAGTCGGCCCCGCGCGGCGTCCGGCTGGAGACGGCGGAGGAGACCCTGCTTGCTTTCGGCTCCCTTGATCCGAACCGGGAGCGGCCGTTCTTGACCATGTTCGAAAACGCCGTGCGCGCCTTCACCGGCGAACCGGCGGGCGGAAAGTAGAGGAGGGGCCCGGAGATGATCGCTATCGCAGTCGCCGCCGCACTTCTCGCCGCCGAGCCCGCAAAGGATGCCGACGCGGTGGTGGCCTGCCTCGACATCACGAGCGACGAACGCCGGCTCGCCTGTTTTGATCGCGAAGCCCGGCTGCTGCGCGACGGCGTTGCGGAGGCGGCCGAAGCGGAGTTCGGCGAAGAGCAGCTCGCCTCGACGCGCGAGGCGGTCCGCGAAGAAGAACAGGACAGGCCGCGCTCGATCGAAGTGAAGGTCGCAAGCCTTGCGTATGATGATCGCGACCGTGCCGTCTTCACCCTGGAGAACGGTCAGGTCTGGCGGGAAAAGAAGCCGTCCGTCGGCCGCATCTACGTGCGCGAGGGCGAAGAGTTGTCGGTTCGCATCAAGCGACGGGTCTTCAGCGGCTACCGCATGCGCATTATCGGCAGCGGCAAGATCATCGATGTCGAGCGCCTGAAATAAGCGCCTCCGAGGAAAGACGAATTTCATGACCGACGCATCCGGCGGCCTCGGCGGCTCGCTGCTCACCATCCTCCTCGTCGCCGCCTCGCTCGCGCCGCTCTACATCCTGTTCCGCTTCGTCGAGCTGAAGCTCTGGAAACGGGTGCTGATCGGCCTCGCTTACGGCGTTGTCTACGGGCTCTCGGTCGCCGGTTTCTTCGGCGCCGCTGAAGGCTCGCCGGGCGAGGCGTTCCTGGCCGACCTCAAATTCGTCGGCGACGTCTTCATCAAGTTCATCCGCCTCATCATCATTCCGCTGATCTTCTTCACGCTGGTCGCAGGCGTCCTCGCTCTCGGCGATCCGAAGAAGCTCGGCACCATCGGCCTCAAGACGATCGGGCTTTATCTCGCGACGACATTCTTCGCGAACGTCATCGGCCTTGCGATGGGGACGATCTTCCGGCCGGGCGAGGGCGTCGATCTCGGCGGCGCGGCTCCGCGGGAGCTCGCGGCTCCCGCTGGCGGGATTCTCGACCGCATCATCGCGATGGCGACGAAGAACCCCTTCTCCGGCTTCTTTGAATTCGACTGGGTGACGCTCCTCGTCTCAGCGGTCCTTGTCGTCGGCGGCGTCTATTTCGCGCGCGGGCGGGCGGACGCTGCGAAGAACTTCGGCCCGTTCATCGCGCTCTTCGCCGTCGGCGTCGCGGGCGCGTCGGCGGACGTTCTCTTCATCATCTTCTGCTCGATCCTGCTCGGCGTCGGCTTCCTGTTCATGGGAGAGAAGGGCGCGTTCGCGCAGCATTTCTTCGACTACGCCTCCGAAGTCGTCCTGAAGGTCATCCACGCCATCATGGCCGCGGCGCCCTACGGCGTCTTCGCTCTCATCGCCTATGTCGCCGGCACCAAGGGCGTTGAGACCTTCACGGCGATCCTGTCGCTGACGATCGCTGTCTATCTCGGCGCAGCGATCCATATGGCGCTCGTCTACGGCGGACTCATTCGTTTCGTTCTGGGGCTGCCGTTTATCAATTTCTTCCGCGGCATCCTTGATGCGCAGATGGTCGCCTACTCCACGTCCTCGTCTTCGGCGACCCTGCCGGTGACGATCTCGAATGTGACGGACAATCTCGGCGTGAAAAAATCCGTCGCTGGATCGGTTCTGCCGCTGGGCGCCACGATCAATATGGACGGGACGGCGCTTTATCTCGGCATCGTCGCCCTCTTCACCGCCCAGGCGTTCGGCTACCCGATCGAGTTCCATCACTATTTTCTTATCGCCCTGACGGCCGCGCTCGTCTCAATCGGCACCGCCGGCATTCCGTCTGCGTCTCTTTTCCTGCTCGCCACCGTTCTGCAGGTCTTCGACGTGACGCCGGAACACACCGCCCTCGTCATCGGCTTCATTTTCCCCTTCGACCGCCTCCTCGACATGATGCGAACGGTGGTGAACGTCACCGGCGACGCGGCGGTCGCCGTGACCGTCGCGAAATCGGAAGGCGAGTTGGACGAAGAGCGATTCCGCGGGAAAGCAGTGCAGTAAGCATGAACCTCGCTCACCCGGCGTTCGCGGCGACGCACGGGTGATGGATTGATCCGCCGCCCTTCTCGGCGCGTATTTCGGTCATGATGCTCGTCCGTATTATCGTCGGCCTTGGCGGGGCCCTTCTCACCGGCCTCATCGTCTGGGCGATTTTCGCGGCGGACGAGGACGTCTTCGGGGTAATCGCGCGACTGCCGGAGGACCCGTGGTTCCTCGTGACCATGGTCGATCTCTATCTCGGCTTCTTCTTGGGCGCGGCGGTGATCGGGATTGTCGAGCGCCGGCTTCTCCCGACCCTCCTCTGGGCGGCGCCGATCTTCGTTCTCGGCAATGTCTGGACGGCGCTTTGGTTCGTCTTGCGCGGATGGCGGCTCTTAAGAGGCGGCGCGGAGCGCTGATTTCCGAAAACCGGCACGAAACGAAATTACTCTATTGCGCAAAGTTACTTTGCATCATAGAGTATATGGCGACGTAGATAGGGAACACCGCCATGCGCTTCGCCGCCGTCTCCACCGCCGCGCTTATCGGGCTCGCAAAGTCCGCCGGGGCCGCGGACCTCGTCGTCACCATCAGCAACATTCCGAACGATGAAGGGATCGTCGCCGCCGCGGTCTGTTCGGAAGCGAAATACATGAAAACGGCTTGCGAGCACGTCGCCAGCCAGGACGCTGTGGAAGGCGAAGTGACGCTCCTGTTCGAGGGCGTCGAGCCTGGCGAGTGGGGCGTGATGGTGCTCCACGATGAAAACGAGAACGGCAAACTCGACTTCAAATGGTACGGCCCTCCGAGCGAAGCCTACGGATCGTCCAACAACCCGCCGCCGCGCATGGGCCCCGCCCGCTGGGAGGACATCGTCTTCACGGTCGGCGACGACGATGTCGAACTCGACATCATCCTGAAGACGGAATGACCATGAGCTGGCCGGAGTTCTTCACCTGGGGCTTCTGGGTCCACACGGTCGTAGGCGGCGCGCACTTCAGTTCTGCGCTCGTCGCTCTTGTTCTGGGCCCGGTGATTTTCCTGAAGCGCAAGGCGACCCGCTTCCATCGCGTCGCCGGCTACGTCTTCGTCCTCGCCATGCTGACTGTGAACATCACGGCGCTGACGTTGTATGAGCTTTCAGGCTGGCCGAACCTCTTCCACGTCTTCGCGGTCTGGAGCCTGACGGCGCTCATCCCCGCCTTCTGGGCGCTGCAGCAGGGCGTGCGGCGGAAGGACGACAGGCTGCTCGAACTCCACGCCCGGCTGATGATGTGGGCCTACTTCGGCCTCGCCGCCGCCGGGCTCGCACAGGTGGGAACGCGCATTCTGCCGGCCATGCTCGGAAGCTTCACCCAGACCTTCATCGTCATCGGCGTCGGCCTCGGAACCGCGGGGGGCCTCTGCACGCTCCTCTTCCGGATCACATCCAGACGGCTGACCGAGCGCTATTCGTTCGCCCGGGCGGCTGAAAGCGCTTAGGTCGAGCCCATGCCGAAGAGCGAACCCGCGATCACCGCGTTCGACCATCCGCCAGGGGACGGCGCGACCCTCGACTTCCTGCGCGCGGTCGCGGAGCGGGGCCGGGCGACGGCGATGCTCTCGGGCGTGCATCTAGCGCTGTGGGGCGGCCTCATTTCGGCTGCGTACCTTAATCATTATGCAGCGCTTAAGGGGTTCTACGGGGAGGCGTTCTGGACGATCGGCGCCGGTTACGGCGTGATGGCGCTAATCGGCTGGCCGGCGTCCATCTATCTGGGCGCCGCGCGTCGCCCCGCCGTGAGCGCAGCGGGCGCGACGGTCTATGCGGCGGTCTTCGCCGCCGCCGGGCTCGCGTTGAGCGTCTTCGCCGTGGGCTCGGCCTTCACGCCGCAGATCCCGGGGCAGGCGACCATGATCGTCGGGGCGCTGATGATGGGTCTCTGCTTCCTCACCACCGGCGCTCTTGCGCGCATGGGCTGGCTGCTCGCAGTCGGCGCCGCATGGTTCGTTGCGGCTGCGGCGCTCTTTTTTCTCATTGAGACGTACGCGTTGCTGCTGGTCGGAGCGGTCGTATGGGCGATGCTGATGGCGGCGCCGGGAGTCGCGCTCATGGCGTCGAACCGGCGGCGGGCGCGGGGGGCGCCATGAGTTCGCCCTATGATCTGAAGGCGCTCGACGACGTCATCCACGTCCGCGCCCGCCTCGCGATCCTCTCCTTCCTCGCTTCGGTGGAGGAGGCGGACTTCAAGGCCGTGCGCGAGGCCGTCGGAGCGACCGAGGGCAATCTCTCCGTTCACCTGCAAAAGCTGGAGGATGCAGGCTTCGTCTCGGTGACGAAAACCTTCGTCGGCAAGCGTCCGAACACCCGGCTCGCCCTCACCGGCGCCGGCCGCGCGGCGCTCCTCGATTATCTCGACCGTGTCGAGATGATGCTCGAGAGCGTGCGCAAGCTGACGAAGCGCTGAGCCGGGCGCTGAGCTCATCCCTGCCTTCGCGGGGATGAGCGGTATTCAGATTATTTCACAACGACCGCGACCCGGACGCCGTCCGGCTTGCGCCAGTAGTAGCCGCCGCCGTCCCAGTAGACGGCGGCGGCGGCCGGGCGGCCCGGGCGGAAGAAGCGCCGACCTTTGTAATCCCAGGCGCTCGCCGGGCAGACGGTGACGCGCTCGTCGCGGCGGTTCTCCCGGCGGTCGATCCTGTCCTCCGCGCGGTCGCGGCGGTCCTCGCGGACGTCCCGCGGGCCGCGGTCGAAACGCTCGTCGCGCCGGTTTTCTCGACGGTCGACCCGGTCCTCGAAGCGGTCGAGCTTGTCTTCCACGAGGTCCGGGCATTTGGCGGGGTTCAGGACCCACTCTCCGGCGAGGGCGGGCGAGGCGATGGCGGCGAACGCAGCGCCGGCGGCGATGACGGACTTCAGCATGACGGTCCCCTTCCTGTTGGGCGGCCTGGCGGAACGCCTCGGCCGATGATTGGACGCTAGGGTCGGGGTGTCGGCGAATTGGGTGGAAAGCTGGAAAAAGTGTAACAACAGCGCCCGGCCGGCGCCGCAATTCAGGCGAGAGCCGGGGACGCGCAAGGGGGGCGCGCGAGCCGTGAAAGAGCTGATCCTGCACGCCGGCGTGCACAAGACGGGTTCGACGACCATACAGAAGGCCCTCGCCGCCGCGCCGGAATTCCTCGCCGATCGCGGCCTCTACTACCCGGCTATGCGCTGCGGCGAGGAGGATTTCTTCAACCACTCCGTCGCGCTCTTCACGCTCTTCAGCAAGGCGCCCGAAACCCACCCGACGAACGTCCGCCTCGGCGTCGATATCAATAAGGCGAAGAAAGACTACGTCCGCCAGCTGGAGGACCAGCTCGCCGTCCGCCCCAACCGCGACGTCGTCCTCTCCGGCGAGGAGATGAGCTCTCTGCGGGCGGACGAGCTGACGGCGATGCGCGCGTTCCTCGAAGGGTTCGGCCGCACGCTGCGGGTCGTCGTCTATGTCCGCCGACCGTTCTCGCATCTGACAAGCGTCTGGTCGGAGAAGGCGCGCGGGGGCGCGACTCTGGCGGACCTGCCCTATCCCCGCTCCGGTCCGGAACGCCTGCAGGACCTGGAGGCGGCCTTCGGGGAGATCGAGGTCGTCTCCTACGAGGCCGCGGCGGCGAACGAGCGGGGGCTCTTCGCGGACTTCTGGACCCGCCTCGGCCGCGATGCGGACGACATGCCGGCGGCCCCGCTCGAGAACCGCTCGGGCGGCGATCACGCGGTGCGCCTCATCTCCGGGATCAACGCCCAGCAGCCGGTGTTCCTCACCGGCGCGGACGGCGCCCGCTCCGCCAATCCGGCCCGCCGGCCGTGGGACACGGACCTATTCCTCGACCTGCCGGGCCCCCGCTTCACCCCGACCGAAGCCGAGGCCGGCCGCTTCCTGAAACGCCTCGAGGTCGACAACGCCTGGTTCCGCGAGCGCTATGGCGAGGCCTTCTGCGACCCGGAGATCGCCTTCTCCGACCCGGAGCCCTGGGGCGAGGCGCAGCTTGCGGCCCTCCGCGACATCCTCGCAAGCGCGCCGGAGCACCTCCGGCTGCTGGCCTATGGGGTGATTTCGCGGCTGGAGGAGCTGGATGCCGGGCTGCTCAGGGGGGTCTTCTTTACGAGAGAAGACCGCGGTTTGAACCGCGCGAGCCGGTAAGTTGACCTTCCGACACTCTCCCCCTATTCCCCCACCACCTTCTCCGAAGGCCAGCACCGTTCGCGTCCTGCGGCACGACCCTTCGCTTCCTAGATAAGCGAGACGGGGCCGCGGATGTCCCCCCGTCGGCGTGATCGCTCGCGGGGGCGTTTCGCGTTGTTCGGCCCGGCGGGAAGCCAGAGGACGTTGGGATGTTTGAGAGCTTAAGCGAACGGCTGGGATCGGTCTTCGAGGCGCTGCGCGGCAAGGGCGCGCTGGAGGAGAAGGACGTGACGGCGGCGCTTCGGGAGGTGCGGGTCGCGCTCCTCGAGGCCGATGTCGCCCTGCCCGTTGCGAAGGACTTTATCTCGAAGGTCAAGGAGCGCGCCGTCGGCCAGGAGGTTCTGCGCTCGGTCACCCCCGGCCAGCAGGTGGTGAAGATCGTCCACGACGCCCTCGTTGAGATGCTCGCGGGCGGGCCGGTTGGGGAAAATGGGCCGGACCCCGCCGACAGCGAGATCCGCATCGGCGCCGCGCCCTCGGCCGTTCTCATGGTCGGGCTTCAGGGCTCCGGCAAAACCACCTCTACGGCGAAGATCGCGCTGCGCATGACCAAGCGCGACAAGCGCCGGGTGCTGATGGCCTCCCTCGACACGCGCCGCCCCGCCGCGCAGGAGCAGCTGAAGATCCTCGGCGAGCAGGCGGATATCGCGACGCTTCCCATCATCGCTGGTCAGCAGCCGGTCGATATCGCCAAACGCGCCATGGAGGCCGGGCGTCTCGGCGGTTACGACGTGGTGATGCTCGACTCGGCCGGGCGGCTCTCCATCGACGAGCAGCTGATGCTGGAGATCGCGCAGGTTCACGACGTCGCCCAGCCCGCCGAAACCCTCCTCGTCGTCGACAGCCTCACCGGTCAGGACGCCGTTCAGACGGCGGAGAAATTCAAGGCCCGCGTCCCCGTCTCCGGCGTCGTCATGACCCGGATCGACGGCGACGGGCGCGGCGGCGCGGCGCTCTCCATGCGCGCGGTCACCGGCGCGCCCATCAAGCTCCTCGGCGTCGGCGAGAAGCTCGACGCACTCGAGACGTTCGACGCGCAGCGCCTCGCGGGCCGCATTCTCGGCATGGGGGACATCGTCTCCCTTGTCGAAAAAGCCGCGGAGGACATGGACCTCGAAAAAGCTGAGCGCGCCGCGAGGAAGCTCGCCAAGGGCGAGTTCGATCTCGACGACCTCGCCGACCAGTTCCGCCAGATGAAGAAAATGGGCGGCATGGGCGCGATCCTCGGCATGCTGCCCGGCATGGGCAAAATGAAGAAACAGGTCGAGGCGGCCGGCGGTTTGGAGAATAAAGAGATCGCCCGGCAGGAGGCGATCATCAGCTCCATGACGAAAGTGGAGCGCAAGAAGCCGAAACTCCTCAACGCCTCGCGCAAGAAGCGCATCGCCGCCGGCGCCGGCGTACAGGTCGCCGACGTCAACAAGCTCCTGAAAGCCCACCGTCAGATGGCGGACATGATGAAGAAGATGGGCAAGGGCGGCATGGCGAAGATGGCCTCCCAGATGATGGGCGGCGGCATGGGCGGTCTCGGCGGAGGCGGCGGCGCGCCGGACATGGCCGCGCTCGAACAGGCTGCGAAGCAGATGGGCGGCCCCGGCGCGCCGGGCGGCTTGCCGGGGCTCGGCGGCGGCGCGCTGCCGGGGCTTGGGGGAGTGAAGAAGAAATGATCGAGACCGTCGCCGTCCTTCGCGACGCGCGCCTGCGGCGCGCTCCTCAGGACGAAGCTTATTTCTACACCGGCCTTCATCCTGAGGAGCGGCGGAGCCGCGTCGCGAAGGATGGCCTCACGGACCAAACCAACAACCAACGAACCAAAAAGGAAAGAAATTCATGGCACTGAAAATCCGTCTCGCCCGCGGGGGCGCGAAGAAACGTCCGTTCTATTCGATCGTCGTCGCCGACGTGCGCATGCCGCGCGACGGCCGCTACATTGAAAAGCTGGGCACGTACAATCCGCTCCTCAACAAGGACGATGAAAAGCGCGTCCAGTTCGACTCGGAAAAAGTGAAAGCCTGGCTCGACAAGGGTGCGAAGCCGACCGACCGGGTCGCCCGCTTCCTCGCCTCCGCGGACCTCTACGCGTGGAAGCAGGGCAACAACCCGAACAAGGCGAAGCCGGGCGCGAAAGCTCTGGAGCGTATCGAAGAGCGCAAACAGAAAGAAGAAGAGCGCAAGGCCGCTGAAGAAGCCGCGAAGGCCGAAGCAGAGGCCGCCGCCGCTGAGCCGGCTGAGGAGGCGCCCGCCGAGGAAGCCGCCGCCGAAGAGGAGAAGGCGGCGGAATAATCCGTCGTTTCGGCCCGTCCCGGCGAACTCCGGGACGGGCGGGTTGAGGATTTTCCTCTGGGGTTCCCCGCAACATGCGTCCGCCGACGGTCGAAAGGCCGTCGCCGACGCGCGGGCGTTGATCGGCGCGCTCCGTCCTGAAACTATTGCGGAAACGGTCGCGGCGTGCGGCCTTGACCGAAGGGGACCCGTCATGACCATCCGAGCCATAGCCGTCGCCGGCCTCGCTTTCCTCGCGGCTTGCGAAACAGCGCCGGATTACGGCCCCGCCTCGCGCGAGGGCGCCAAGGGATATTCCGAGCAGCGCATCGAAACCGGGCGCTATCGCATCCGCTATCAGGAGCGCTCCGGCGCGCGGCTCTCCGAAGCCATGGACAAAGCGCTGCTGCGGGCTGCGGAACTGACGCGCAAAAACGGCGCGTCCTGGTTCCAGGTCGTCTCCCGCGACAGCGAAAAAGAAGAAACGGGCGGACGGTCCGGCGTCGGCTTCGGCGTCGGAACCGGCGGGCGTATCGGCGGGTCAGGTTTCGGGGCTCTATCGCTTTCCACCGGAACGGGGTCGCGAAGCGGCGCGCCGGTCGCGATCCTCGAAATCGTCATCGGAACGGGTGAGAAGCCGGAAGGTCCGGACGTCTACGACGCCGACGAGGTCTACGCTTCGCTCAGTTCGGCCAAGTAATTGCATCGGTGCGGGATCGAAACAGGGGGCGATCCATGCGGGTTTTGACCATCATGATTTCGGCGGGGCTCGCTGCGACGCTCGCCTCCTGCGGCGGCGGCTACCGCGTTGCGGACGAGCCGGGCGCCCGCGGCTACTACGAAGAACCGCTCTCGGTCCGCGAGTGGAAGTTCACCTTCAGGCCGATCACCGCCATGCGTCCGGAAACGGCGGAAAGCCGCGTCCTGCGCCGCGTCGCGGAAGTCGGCGACATCCGGGGCTACGACTGGTTCGAGATCGAGACCTGGGAGACCCGCGTTTACTGGATGACGGCGCGCGGCGGCCGGTCGGCGGTCTGGCGCGATAACGACGGTCTTGCGGAGATCGCCACAGATCCGCAGGCGGAGTTCGACGACGGTCTCGGCGAGGAAATCGACCCGAGCGATCCAAATGCGGCGGCGCTTCGAGCCTTTCTTCAGGATATGAAAGCGCGCGACGAAACGTCCGCGGCCTCCCAGGAAGAGCGGGAAAGCCGCGAGGAGATAGAGAGCGCCCTTAACGATCCGCGCTTCCGCCGCGGCGCGCCGGTGACGGCGATCACCATCCGCTACGGCCTCGACCGCGAACCGGCGCCCGAGGGTCGTTACGATATCGACACGGTCCTGCAGGACACCGCGAACAGGTGAACGCCGACGCCCGCCGGGTCTGTCTCGCCGCGTTCGCCGGCGCTCACGGCGTGCGCGGCGAAGCGCGGCTGCGGACATTCACAGCGGACCCGCTCTCGGTCGCCGACTACGGACCGCTGCAGACCGAGGCCGGCGACAGGCATTTTGAGATAACGATCGTTCGGGAGGCGAAACCCGGCGTCCTGATCGTCCGCTCCCCCCAGATCCGGGACCGGGAGCACGCGATCGAACTCGCGAAGACCCGCCTTTACGCGCCGCGCGAGCGCCTTCCGGAGCCGGAGGAAGACGAGTTCTACTATGAGGACCTCATCGGCCTCGCCTGCGAGGCCCTCGACGGCTCCCCCCTCGGCAGGGTGAAGGCGGTCGTGAACTACGGCGCCGGCGACCTTCTGGAGATTACGGACATCCCGGAGGTGAACGGCGTTCGCCTCCTTCCGTTTACGAAAGAAAACGCGCCGGCAGTCGATCTCGCCGCCGGCCGCGTCGTTCTCGACCCGCCGGATGAGTGGATTTGACGGCGGCGACGCCGGCCGCAAAAAAAGCCGATGACCTGGCGCGCGTCCGTCCTCACCCTCGTTCCGGAAATCTGGCCGGGACCGCTCGCGGCCTCCGTGATCGGGCGCGGGCTCGAGGAGGGCGCCTGGGCGCTGGAGACGCGCCAGATCCGCGATTTCGCGACGGACAAGCACCACACGGTGGACAACACGCCGGCGGGCGGCGGCCCGGGCATGGTGATGCGCGCCGACGTGCTCGCCGCCGCCGTCGACGCCGTGGAGCGGGCGGGGCGGCCGCTCGTCCACCTCTCGCCGCGGGGGGCGCCGCTGACACAGGCCCGCGCCCGCGACTTGGCGGCGGGGCCTGGCGTCGTGATGGTCGCGAGCCGGTTCGAGGGCGTCGATCAGCGCTTTCTGGACGCGCGGGAGGTCGAGGAGATCTCCATCGGCGATTTCGTGCTGGCCGGCGGCGATCTGCCGGCGATGGCGCTCATTGAAGCTTGCGTTCGTCTCCTCCCGGGCGTATTGGGCGCGGCTCAATCCCTCGCGGAGGAAAGCTTCGAGGCGGGGCTCCTGGAGCACCCGCACTATACGAGGCCGCGAGACTTCGAGGGCCGGGAGATCCCGGACGTGCTCCTGTCCGGCGACCACAAACGGATCGCCGCTTGGAGACGCGAACAGGCGCTTGAAATCACGCGCGCCCGAAGACCCGATCTGCTCGCCCCCGTTTCGGAGGCGGAACGCGGGGTCCTCTCCGGCGCGGACAAGAAAAACGACGGAGAGACGAGATGAACCTGATCGAAGAGCTCGAACAAGAGCATATGCAAAGCCTCGGCAAAGAGACGCCGGCTTTCGCGCCTGGCGACACCCTGCGCGTCGCCGTGAAGGTGCGCGAAGGCACGCGCGAGCGGATCCAGAACTTCGAAGGCGTCTGCATCGCCCGCGCTGGTCGCGGCCTCCACGAGAACTTCACCGTTCGGAAGATCTCCTTCGGCGAAGGCGTCGAGCGCGTGTTCCCGATCTTCTCGCCGCTGGTCGACAACATCACCGTTGTGCGCCGCGGGAAGGTGCGGCGCGCGAAGCTCTACTACCTCCGCGATCGTCGCGGGAAGTCGGCGCGCATCACCGAGAAAACCGACAAACGGCGCGACGCGGGCAGCTGAGCGCCGTTGCGCCCCAGGCGCTTTCAGTCAATGCATGATTGATGCAATCAAGGGGAGGACGCGCCTTGCAAAAAATTCTGATCTGGATCGGCGGCGCCGTCGCCGCGTTGTTCGCGCTCCTGGTCGTGGTCGGTCTCGTCCTGCCGCAGACGGTCTCAGCCAGCCGGTCGATCGAGATCGCGGCGGCGCCGGAGGAGGTGTTTCCGCATCTGACGGACTTCAACCGGTTCGCCGCCTGGTCCCCATGGTCGGAACGGGACCCGGACATGCTGAACGAGGTGACGGGCGAGCCGGGTCGGGTCGGTCACACAAACAGCTGGTCCGGCGACAAAACCGTCGGCGTCGGCCGCCAGACGATCGCCGAAATCCGCGAAAACGAATATGTCCGTATGGATCTCGCCTTTGAAGGCCAGGGCGAGGCGACGGCGTGGTTCGATATCGAACCCACCGCGACCGGCTCGACGGTAACGTGGTCGTTCGAAACCGATCTCGGCGCCAACCCGTTCGGAAAACTCATGGGACCGATGATCTCAAGGTTCGTGGGAACCGACTACGAGCAGGGCCTTGCAAACCTGAAACAGGTCGTCGAAACTTCGTGAGCATTCAGGTTTACGGTTGCTAGCCGCAAACCTGAATAATACAAAATCCGCTAGTAGACTCGAGAGTATCCGTTTGTTTGGGCGAACGAGTTGAGCGCCCCAATAAACCAAGTCACTGTCGCACCTGATATCTGATATGTATTGGATGGCGGCACGGCCACGGCGAAAAATGCCGAGCTGTTTGTCACGTTGTCTGATACTAAGACGCCAATTGTTGCGTCGGATAGTTCTGCGCTAGTGGCCGGAGAAACCGAGGCCTGATTAAGAGCAGTTTCGAGAGCAACTTCAAACGCCTCTTCGATATTGCCGTTTAGAATCTCTGCCCCGATATCAATTTCCGCAGATCGTGCTGTGAGAAGTTGCAAAGCCGATAGAATATCTGAAGCTAAGTAAACGTTGTTCCCGACGCGAACAATATCTACACCTTCGTTCAATCCATTCGACAGAACAGTTTCTGCGATATTGACGAGGTCAGTGCCAGCATTCTCCGCAGCTTCATCGTATGACTGTCCACCCTGTTGGTCTGCAAGATCGTTCAGAGCATCACTTTGATCGCCGTCGGGCAAAAAGTCGTAGTCGTCATTTTCACCGTTAAAACTCGAATAGATAACGGAGTAGGGCGAATCTTCGGGATCCTCTTCGGGCGGCGTCAGTTCGCTGTGATCCCCAGGCGGAGGATAAGAACCGCCAGGCTCCGGAAGATCGTCGTCGGCCACCAACCCTGTCTGAAGCGCGGTTGCCAAGTCCACTACAAAGTTTCCTAGTGCGTGCTCCTCAACAGCAAATTCCATCGCAGTCGGCGTTGCAGCGGAGATCGTATCCACATAGTACGTTGCTCCGTTTGAATCAGCCGCGTCCTGCGAGAAAGGTTGACCGGTTACATCCGAGTTTATTTCCCAAAGATCATGCACAGCTATCTCCCTTCATTTATATATTACACCACTTTTGCGACATTATCATGAACTATAAATTTTATTATTTTCGAATAAATCAAATTTCATCTTGGCAGATGCGTCAAAGAGAGCTGTGAAGTACTCGAAGATTTTTTGCGGCCAGCGAGGCGATCCGACACTGACAAGACGCATCGCATGCAAAAAGGACGGCGCCGCAAATCTGCACAATAGATTTATAGGAGCGTACGCATTTTCGTCATAAAGTACGCGAAGGTCGTGGATCAAAAAAAGGCGCGCTGTTCGTCCGTTCCCATCTGAAAAAGGATGGATAGATAGCAAATTCATGTAGTTCCGTACTGCATCAGCCAGAGAGGCAGCGGGGAATTCTGTATACTGTAGAATAGATGAAACGACCTCTTGGCCGTCATCAAAGTCGCGATACCGAGTGATAATGCCAGATGCTGATGGACGTGACACCATTCCGTGGTTCCGTATATCGGGAATGTTAGGCCCAAGCGCGCCGCCTCCTCGAAGTTGCGCAACTTTCTCCTGAAATCCGGAGTTAACTGTCGGCAAAGTCAAGTCGAGCGAACTCTCAAGGCTGGGGCGATGGGCGATGTCGCGCCAATTTCGTCTAAGTGCGTCTTTCGCGTACGAGAGGCGAGAGAGGGGTCGCCAAAGAGCCGGGTTCGGCTCCTGCGTGATAAACCTAGTGAGGCGTTTCTCCGTCTCATCCGGTACGATCCCCCAATCCAGAACGCCGGATTTCAGAAACGTCTCGAGGGCCAGTAGCCTGTGGCCGGAGGCCTCGATTTCTTTACGATCAATGTATCTGGGCGTAACATACATTCCGTATAGATCGCAGTACAGCTGTCGCCAAAGCTCAAGCGGCGCACTAATTACAGGTCAGGCAGCTCGGGTTCTGCCTCTTTTTGATAGCTCATAGGCCGTGCGAACTCCAGGAACAGCGTGTTCTGTCGTTTCGAGAAGTTGTCGTCAGAGATCAGATAAAGTCGCTCGCCGCCGTCGGGGCCGCGGGCGACGGCGAGGCCTTCGAAATTATCGACGGGCGCTCCGACGCCGAGGGTCGCAAGGACCAGTGGCTCGACCACCGCCCCTTCAATCAGATTGGCGAGCGGCGTTTCGGTGATCCGGATGCGGACGCCTTTCTGCTGCGAGTAAGCGCGTTCCACCACGTAGAGCCGCGTCCCGTCGAGGGAGAGGGCGGCGTCGGTCGGCGCATGTTCCGGAGCAGGGCGATAGGCGAAGGGCAGCCACGCTGCCGGGCCGCCGATCCACCCTCTGACGGCCCCCGCCTCGCCCTCGACCCGCAGCCGCTCCGTCAACAGGATGAGACGTCCGTCCTCAAGCGCGACGAGGGACTCAAGCCCGCTGTTCGACGGCGCGTCCTTGAGGCCCTCCGGGACCGCGACGGCGCCCGCATGATGGTACCTGGCCGTGTCGAGCGAATGGCGCTGGATGCGGTGGCGGCGTTCAAAGCCGATGAGGACGGATCGACCGGTGACGGTGAGGGACTCCGCGTCGCTTGAGAGCTTGTCGGTCAGGGGCGCGTCGTCCTCCCCGAGGATCGGCGCCGTCACGGCGTTCGACAGCCCGATGATCGCGCCGGCTTCGCTGCGATCGATCTCAGCGGCGAGCCACGTTCCGGCATCCGAAACGGCGATGAGGCGCCCGCCGTCTTTGGAGACGACGAGACCGGAGTACCCGCCGAAGCGCCGCTCCTCTGCATCAAGATCGATGGCGGCGAGGAGCTTGAACGCGCCGATCTCGCGCCCGATAAAAAGCGCGCCGAACGGAGCGGGCCCATGGGTGATGTCGACGGGCGTCCAGTCGGCGTGGCCCGGATGGGCCGCCAGAACGACGGCCGCAAGCGCGCCGGCGGCGAGGCTCATCCGCCGCGGACCGCGTCGAACGAGACCCGCTTCTCCAAGATCATCGCGCCGTCCTCGCCATGGAGGCCGAGGCGGATCGTCTCTTCATCCCAGTCGATGTCGATCAGGCCGAAATTGGCGTCGCGGACGACCCCGCCGAGGCGTTTGGGTCCGGGCTCGGCCTCGCCGTCCGGGTTCCAGCGGGAGGCGGGCAAGGTCAGCGAGGAGGAGGTGAGTTCGAAAAGCGGCGAGCCGGCCGCTTCAGGCTCGGCGTAGATCCCGCCGATATGCCGGTCGCCGGAGACGAGGATCGTGTTGTCCGCCCCCGTGTCTTCAAGCAGGGCGTAAAGGCGCGCGCGCTCCTTCGGCATCAGGCGCCACGCTTCCCAGCCGTGGCCTTCGGCGATCACCTGGATCGAGGTGATGAGAAGGCGGATGTCGGCGGGTTTCCTGAGCTCGCCTTCGAGCCATGACCATTGGGCGTCGCCGAGCATCGCCTGGTTTTCATCCTTACTCGGCAGGTAACGTTCCTTGCCTTCTGCGCCGTAATCGTCCGTCCTCGTTAGTTCGGAGCGAAAATAGCGCGTGTCGAGAAGAATGATCTGGGCGCGCCGGCCGCCCTCGCCGAGCATGACCGAGTGATAGACGCCTTCGCGCTCGCGGCGCGGATCGCCGTCAGGGATCGCGTAAACGTAGGTATAAAGCGCCTGCGCGGCCTCTTTGAATTCGAACTCCGCGCCCGCGTCGTTCAGCCCGTAATCATGGTCGTCCCAGGTTGTGAGCACCGGCGTCGATGCGCGGAGCCGTGCGTACGGCGCCGACTGGGCGAGGCGCATATAGGCGGCCTTCAACTCGGGCAGCGCGGGGTCTTTCGAGCGAACGTCCCCGTACACGTTGTCGCCGATATAGAGGAAAACATCCGGGTCCGTCGCAGCGATCGTATCGAAGATCCCCTGCGGGCGTTTCGGGTCGTTGCAGGAGCCGACGGCGATGCGGGAAATGGCGCGGTTCGCATCAAGCGTGGCGGACGGCATCGGCGTTGCGCGCACCGCGCCCGAGGGGGCGTTCGGATCGGCGAACGGCGCCGGAGCGAGCGTGCTTTCGCCCGAAAGGGTTGAACAGGCCGTGGCGACGGCCGCGGCGGCGGCGAGGGCGAAAAGGCGCATGGACGGATATCTCCCCTGAAGTCTCTGAGGAAGTACGGCCCCGCCGTGACAGGTCTATGACGGCCCCGGCGCCGCGGAGCGCCTACTCCCGGAAATCGACCGGCGCGTTCGCGGCGAGGTGGATGAACACGGCATAGGCGGCGACGTTCTGGGCGAAGGCGTCCGGATCGATCTTGTCGAAGGTGTCGTCCGGGGTGTGGTGCAGGTCGAAATAGTCGAGCCCGTTCTGGCCGAGGGTCGCGACGGGAACGCCCGCCTGCCGGAGCGGGCTCATATCGGGGCCGCCGGACGCCTTGTTGTCGCCCGGCAGGACGCCGAGCGGCGCAAGCTCGGCGAGAAAGAGGGCCTTCGCCTCGGTCAGCGCCTTGTCGCCCCAACGGGTCTGGAAGCGCCAGATGCGGTCCGCGCCGAAGTCGCTTTCCGCGCCGATCACGTGCTTGTCCAGTTCGCCCGCGTGCTGCTGGGCGTAGGCCCGCGCGCCGACGAGGCCGACCTCCTCGGAGCCGAAAAGAACCACGCGGATCGTCCGCGTCGGCCGGTCCGGGAGGTCGCCGACAAGCTTCGCCGCCGCCGTCACTATGCCGACGCCCGCGCCGTCGTCGATCGCGCCGGTGCCGAGATCCCAGCTGTCGAGGTGGGCGCCGACGATGACGATCTCGTCCGTCTCGCCCGGAATTTCGGCGACGACGTTGCCGGACGGGGCCTTGAACAGGATGTCCGCCCCCGGAAGACCCCCGGTCTCCGCGGCGTCCGTCCGGCCGCCGCCCGTCGCCCGCAGCTCCATGGAGACGACCACCGGGCCTTCGTCGAGCTTGAGCATGCGCGCGAGCTGGTCCGCGTCCGGCGGGGAGATCGCGGCGATCGGCACCGGCGTTATGTCCTTCGCGTAGTACATGCCGCCCGTATGGGGCATGCGGTGCGCCTGAGTGCCGACGGAGCGGATGAGGGCGCCGAGAGCGCCCCGCTTGCCGGCCTCGACCGCGGCGCCGGACCGCTTGCGGACGGCGACGCCGTAGCCGGATCCGTCCATGGTCCGCGTCATCGGCTCGTCGACGAAGACGATCTTGCCTTCGAGGCCGCCCACCGGCGCGGCTTCAAGGGCGGGGAGAGAGGGAAACCGTACGATCTCGCCTTCGACGCCGCCCTCTGGCGTTCCGACCGAATGGCCGAGGGTCGTCGCGACGATCGGCTGCGGATAGGGCGAAACGATCCCGACGCGCTCCGTTCCCCGCTTCCAGAGCCGCACGTCGAAAGGTTCGATCCGGACGTTCTCGAAGCCGAGGTCGGTGAGATAATCGACCGCCCAGTCCCGCGCGCGCGCCTCCTCCGGCGTGCCCGCGACGCGGGGTCCGATGCGCGTCGTCAGGTCCTCGACCATCTCGTAGCCGATGCGGTCTTCAAGGCCCTGCGCCGCTAAGGCGCGGGACGTCGTCGCCATCTCCTCGGTCCACCAGTCCGGCGGTCCGTCCGCGGCCATCGCGGTCGAGGCGCTGGCGACGAGAGCGATCAGGGCGGCGCGGTGAAGCATCAGGGGAAACTCCGGAGGTTGGCGTGCCGGCCGACACTGCTGGCTCGCCGCGTTTTAGGCAATGACGGGGCGCGCAAGGTCGTGTTATCGTTAACTTTCCTTAAAGGACGTCTTGGGGGACGCGATGAGATCGATATCCGGACGGGATACGCGCGCTTACTTCGCGACGAGGAACGCGCAGCAAAACGCCGCCTATGAGCGGGAAGAGCGAGGCCTCGGCGGTCGCATCGCGGGGCTCGGCGTCGCGGCGCTCCTGCTCGGCGGCGCGATCCTCGCCTTCGCCATCCCCGCCGATTGCGAGACGCCCGCCGGCGGCTGGATTTCGGGCGCCCGGCAGGCCGTGAAGTGCAGCGCGCCGGAGGCCGTCGCCGCCGCGCCGGTCGCAAAACCCATGGTCGTCGCGGTTGCAGAACCCGTTGCGGAGTCGGAACCCGTCGTCGAACCCGCGCCGCCTGTCGTTGAGGAACCGCCGGCGTCGCCGCCTCCCGGACCCGTCCGGGCGCGCTGGTTCGACAGCATGAGCGCGGAACGCGCGCCCTACTGGTCCTACGCCTCGACCTCGAAACTGAACAACGGCTCGGCCTGGCTCGGGGGGCAGGGCGCCGTCTGCGAGGCGGACGTCGTCGTCGCCGTCGGCTCCGCGTCGTCGGACAACGCGACCGGCCGCAACGACGCCCTCGCGGCGGAGCGGGCCGCCATGCTCGCCGACATGGTGCGGGAGATGTGCGGCACCGGCGTCGAGGTTCTCTCCCTCGGCCTCGGCGGCCATACCGGGCCCGACGACAGGGACGCCCAGCGCCGGCCGATGCTGGTCGCCTTCAACCGCGAGAACGGGCCGGTGACGAGCGAGGAAATGGCGGACAGGCTCTGCGCCGCCGCGTCCAACGACCCGGTTCAGGCCGTCGCAGAGCTTTCCGCTTACAGCGCGTTCCGTACGGAGGGTTCCTGCGCCCTCGAAATGCGCATTCGCCTCCGCGGCCCGGCGCGCGGCTGACGCCTCAGGGGCGATCGACCTCCCAGATGTCGAGGGTGAGTCCCCAGAGCGTGAACTGCTCGTCGGTCTTCCGCTCGCCGATCTTTTCGGCGACGCGCTGGCTGTTGGCGTTTCCGGGGTCGATCAGGCTGATCAACCGCGGATACTCCGGAAACCGATCGAACGCCCAGTCGCGGGAGGCCGCCGCCGCTTCGGGCGCGTAGCCCTTTCCCCACGCCTCGCGGACGATCCCCCAGCCGATTTCAAGGCTCGGCCAGCCCTCGGGCATCCAGGGGCCGACGCGGCCGACCCAGTCGCCGCTCGACTTCTCGATCACGGAGAACATGCCGAAGCCCCGGATCGTCCAGTGACCGAGCATGGTCGCGAAGGACCGCCAGGCGTCCATCCGCGCCATGGGACTGTGGTCCGGCGTCAGATACCGGGCGACGTCCGGGTCGGCCATCATGGCGATGAAGCCCTCGGCGTCCTCGGGCCGCATCTCGCGAAGGATCAGGCGATCCGTTTCAAGACGAATTTCGTTCATATCCGATATCGGCTCTTTAGGGCGGCTTAACCCCGTTGCGGTCAAATTCTCGCCACGGCTGTTGCGTACCTCATAACTCATAAGCCCGGTAGTCCGGGAGGAGACGCCATGCCCGCCCATCTCGCCGCCTTCGCGACGCTGAAGCACGTCGAACCGCCCATCCTGTTCGTCGATCCGGACAAGGACATCGTCCTCGCCGAAATCGACGACGACGCCCAGACGGCGTTCGAGTTCGACGAAGAGCACCCCCTCTCGGGCCCGGCCGCCACCGACTGAGCGCTAATGCGCGGCGTCGCCGCGACGCGCTGCAGCAATGCGGGCCTCGAGGTGGTCGGCGTAATCCGCGAGGAGCGGGCGGAAGAGCCGTCCGCCATCGGACGTGCCCGCGGAGATCGATTTTCGCACCTGCACGCTGCTGAAGGTCGCGACGGGTCCGGTCCGCCGGGTATGGTCGAGGCAGGCGTCGTCCCAGGACAGGCCGGCGGCGGCGGCGAGCGCGCGCCGCCCGTTGTCTGGGCGCTCGACCAATTCATCATAGTCGATCACGGCGAAATCATCCGGCGCCTGTTCGATCAGCCGGGCGATGAACGCATCCTGCAGCTCCAGAAACGTCGCGATGTTGTCGAGCCCGTGCGCCCAGTCATAAGCGCCCGGAAACTGGTGGCGGAGGATCGACACGGCGACGTCGAATGGGGCGCGGCGGGTGACGATGAAGCGCGCCGTCGGAAAAAGCCGTTTCAGGAGCGGCGCGGCGATCGCGTTCCCGGGCATCTTGTCGGTGAACACGCCGGTCCGCCGGAAATGCCGTCCCGGCGACGCGTCCAGATAGGTTTCCCGCCATCGCGCCGCATTGCGGGAGACGATTTCAGCAACGGAGCCGACGCCCTCCGCACCCAGCTGGCGCTCGAAATCGTCGAGGACGCGCGGACCTGCCGAGACTTCCCCGCACGCCGTCGCATCTGGGTGCGCGCCGATGATGCTCTCAAAGAGCGTCGTTCCCGAGCGCGGCGGCCCGACGATGAAAATCGGCCGCGGGGCGTCGTCGGACGGGCGCGGCGGGGCAGGCAAGGCTTCGTATGCGGCGAGCAGCTTCGCGAACCGCGCCCGCGTGGCCTCCGCTGAAAACTCGAAGCCGGTTTCAACGAAGGCGGCGCGACGCATCTCGTTCGCTTGCTGATAAAGGTGAAGCGCCTTTTCGGCTTCGCCTCTGCGGAAGGCGATGTCGGCGAGTGTGAAGCCGATCCCGGCGTGTTCAAGAGCCGCTTCGCCCGGCGGCCCGCTCCAGAAACGCTCGAGCGCCGATCGAACTGCGTCATCGACATCGCCGCGACGAACGACGGACAGCTGCTGATAGCCCCGCGGGTTGTCCGGCTCGAGTCGGATCGCCTCCCGGCAGAGCGCCTCGGCGTCCTCGAACCGCCCTTCGAAGGTCGCGAGCCGGGCGAGGGCTGTCCGCGCGCGGCCGGATTTCGGGTCCTGCGCGGCCCGGCTCAGCATGTCCCGGGCTTCGTCGAAACGCTGGGCGTGCAGACAAAGCTGACCGTAAATGAGCGCCCGCTCCAAGCTCAGCGGCGACGTGCTGTTCGTCAATGGACGGAACGCTTCGGCCGCCGCATCGAGATCGCCCTGTTCAAGGAGCGCCCGCGAAAGATGCTCGCGGGCCTGCTCGTCGTTCGGCGCGCGCTGAAGCCGCCCCCGCGCCGTGGCGGCGAGGCGGGCCCAGTTCGACGTCCTGATGGCGATCTGAGCAGCGACGAGATCGGCGTGGCCCGGCGCCGCCCCGGCGACGACCGCGCCCGTAAGCGCAGCTTCAGCGGCGGCCGGGTCGCCCGCGAGCAGCCGGTTGAGGGCGTGGCGCAGGCGGTCCGCGACGGTCGCCTCGCCGGCGTTTTCAAGCTCCTGAAGGCGGTGCGCCGCAAGATCGTGTCGGCCGCTTCGTTCCGCCGCCAGCGCTTCGGACCGCAGGGCCCCTGGGTCGGCGCCCCTCACAGCCGCCGGTCCGTTCTTGCATCCGGCGCATACGCGCTAGTGTAGGCTGATGACCGCATCGGCTCCTCAAAGCAGAGACCTCGCGCAGCGTCTACAGCACGCGGCGGACCTTCTGAACACCGGCCGGCCCGCCGACGCCCGCCTCGCGGCGGAGCGCGTTCTGGAAACGCACCCGGATCACCCGCTCGCTCTCTATCTCCTCGGCGGGGCTGCGAAGCTCGAGGGCCACTTCCGCGCGGCGGAGCGGAGCTACCGCAAGGCGCTCGAAATCGATCCGACGCAGCCCCAAGTTCGTCTCGCCCTTGCAAAAGCCCTGCATGCGGACGGCCGCCTCGCAGCCGCGATCGCCGAACTGAAACGCGCGACCGAAGACCAGCCGCGATATCTCGCGGCGTGGCTTGAACTCGGCGACCGGCTGCTCGGCTCCGGCGACCCGGAGGCCGCGGTGGAGGCGTTCTCCGCCGCGCTCCGCCTGAAGCCGGGCTCCCCCAGCGCTGAAACCGGCCTTGCTCGCGCGCGCCTCGCGTCAGGCGATGTTGAGACGGCGCGCGCCGCGCTCGAAGATATCGTCCGCAGGGAACCGAACCGTGTCGCATCGCGGTTCTATCTCGGCCGGGCGCGGCGTCTCGACGGCGAACCTGAGGCGGCCGTAGCCGCGCTCGGACCGCTCGTGTCGCAGAACGACGCCGCGGCGGAGGCGTTGCAGGAGGCGGCTCGCGCGGCCTATGAGGCGGGCGACGAAGATGGTGCGCTTCGTCTGCTGGAGCGCGCCGCTGCAAGCGCCCCCTATGCGGCGGGCGTCCATCGCGATCTTGCGCAGATCCGGTTTATGACCGGCCGCGACGATGCGCTCGCCTCTTTCGAGCGTGTACTGGACGCGGGGCGGGCGCCGCCCGAACTTCTATCCGCATACGTCGCGACGGCGATCGCCGTCGACGCCTCCGACCCGGCGGCGCGGCGCTTCGAACGGGCGCTCGGCGAGACCGAGCACCCCGTACTGCGGGACGCGGAAGGCCGACTGGCGCTTGCACGCGGTCGCGCCGCGGACGCCGTCGCCAGCTTTCGGCGCGCCGTCGCCGCAGACCCGGCGAATGCGATCTATGTTCAGAACCTCGCGGCGGCGTTGCTGGAGGCCGGCGACCCGAAGGCGGCGGTCGAGACGTGCGAGCGGGCGCTCGCCGCCGCGCCCTACGACCAGGCGCTCCTCGCTTATATCGTCACTGGGCAGATGATGCTGGGCGACGCGACCGCCGGCGGGCTCGTCGACCTTGAAACCTTTACGAGGCGGATCGAGGTCTCCCCGCCTGCTGGTCACGCGACGATCGAGGCGTTCAATGCGGCGCTCGCTGAAGAACTGGGGCGGCTCCACCGTGCAAAGCGGCGGCCGATCGACCAGTCCCTCCGCGGCGGCGTGCAGGTCGAGCTTTCCGCACGCGTCCGGCGAAATCCGGTCGTCGCCGCGCTCGCCGGGCAGCTGAAGGCGGCGGTCGCGGACTTCATCGGTTCGCTTCCGAACGATCCGGACCACCCGTTTCTCTCCCGGGCGCCGTCGGACGTCCAATTCTCGGGCTTCTGGTCCGTGCGCCTCAGCTCCGGCGGGTCCCACGTGAGCCACATCCACCCCCAAGGATGGCTGAGTTCGGCCTACTACGTGCGCCTACCCGACGAGATCCCAGACGCCGCCTCGGGCGAGGGCTGGCTCTATCTCGGCGCGCCGCCGATGCCGACGAACCCCGCGATCGAGCCTCTGCTGATCGAGCCGCGCGCCGGCTCCCT
>JBCBJX010000025.1:0-32305 GCA_038522735.1 Pseudomonadota bacterium | reverse complement strand
TTCCCGTTCCCGAACGCGCGGACGCTGGAAACGCTGGATGGGTGGCTGGAGGCGGCGTGCGCGACACAGGGCGATGACCATCCTCCGTTTGCGGCAAATATGCTGACACATCGCTCCTATGATCGGCTTGCAGATGAGCTCGATCTGGTTGCGAAGCATCGGCCGGAGATCGTCATCACCGCCCTCGGCGGGCCGGCGCCGGTGATCGAGACGGTGCAGGGTTATGGCGGCGCCGTCTTCGCTGACGTCAATGATCTGAAATTCGCCCGGAAGGCCGCCGACGCCGGCGCCGACGGGCTCGTCCTCGTCTCGTCCGGCGCAGGAGGCCATACGGGATCCATGTCGGCTTTCGCCTTCGTCGCCGCCGTAAGGGAATTTTTCGACGGCGTTGTGGTGCTCGCCGGCGGCGTCTCCGACGGTCGGGCCCTGCGGGCGGCGGAGGCGCTGGGCGCAGATTTCGCCTATATGGGCACGCGCTTCATCGCGGCGTCGGAAAGCCTCGCGACGGACGACTATCGCGAGATGGTCGTCGCCGCGGAATTCTCCGATCTCGTCCGCTCCAACAAACTGACAGGCGCCGAGGCCTATTACCTGCGCGCCAGCCTGGAGCGTATGGGGATCGATCCCGACGCGCCCGACGGCGCAGGGCGCCCGGATTTTTCGCAGTCGCAGCAACAGATCAAGGCCTGGCGCGATGTCTGGTCCGCCGGGCACGGGGTCGGCTCGGTCTCGGCGGTCGAACCGGCGAGCGCCATCGTCGCGCGCGTCGCTGCTGAATACGCGGAAGCCGTCAGCACCCCGCCCTTCGCAGGCGCAGCATTCTGACCAGCGATTGCCGATCGGCCACAGGCGGCCCGACATCGCGGCCCGCGATAGCGACTTGCATTGACATACCTTCCGCGACGTCACTAGCGTAAACATACCAAAACTTAAAAACACGAGGCCGCCGCGGCGACGCGGACGCTCAAGGGAGGAAATCGTATGCGGTTGGTGCTCACCACGTCTTCCATCGCGCTCGCCATGGCGCTCGGCGGCGCGGCCCTCGCGCAGGACGGTCAGGATGCGGCGCAAGGCGCGCAGAGCTCGCCGATGCTCGACCAGATCATCGTCACGAGCCAGAGACGCGAAACGCTTCTTCAGGACACGTCCGTCGCGGCGACGGCGTTCTCGGGAGAAAATCTGGAGAAGGACCGCGTCCTTTCCTACGAAGACCTTGCAAACGTCACCACGTCCCTCTCCTTCACCGCGCTCTCGCCGCTCGACCAGGAATTCAATATCCGCGGCATAACCAACACGCGGCTCGATTCTCCGTCCGCCGACCAGTCGATCGGCATCTTCCTCGACGAGGTCTATGTCGGCCGATCCGGCCTTTTCAACGCTGACTTTTTCGATATCGAGCGCGTCGAGGTCATCCGCGGGCCGCAGGGCGTGCTCCTTGGTCGGAACGTCGTCGGCGGCGCGATCAACATCATCACCGCCTCGCCGAGCTTCGATCCGGGCGGGAACATCACCGTCTCTCGCGGCAATTTCGATGAAACCCTCGTCCGCGGGTTCGTGACGGGCGGACTGACGGACACGCTCGCGGGGCGCATCTCCTTCCAGTCGCGAACGCGCGACGGCTTCAACCAGGATATTCTGAACGATCGCGATCTCGACAACATCGAGTCCGTTCAGCTCCGCGCGCAGCTTTTGAAAGAATCTGATGAAAGCGGGTTCTCCGCCCGCCTCATATTCGAGTATATGAAGGACGAATCAAACGGGTTTCACTCCGTTGCGATTGATGGGCCGGACCCGAACACGCAAGGCCCCTGGAGCGCCGCGCGCGAAGCGGTCGGCGACGCTCTGGGGCGGCCGCTCGACATCCGCGAAAGCCTGCCGGAACACCCTCAATACAGGGGCGACCCGTTCGAGACGCCGCAGGGTCTCCTGCGCGAAGCGTACGGCTTCACCCTGCAGCTCAACCAGGAGATCGGCGACTTCGCGACGCTTCAGACGATCTCCGGCTACAGAAAAGGCGACGCCTTCAACCTTTACGACCAGACGGGCATCGGCCCCAATAACGGCTTCGTGCAGACCCCGACGCTTTTCCGCTTCCCGGTGAACGAGGACGAAGACATCCAGCAGTTCTCGCAGGAGGTCCGCCTTGTCTCCGCAGGGGACGGAGCGCTCGACTGGATCCTCGGCGCCTATATCCAGCACGACAACGTCGAAAAGCGGGACCGGTTCTGGGCGGAAGTTCCGCTTCCCATACTGACGACCCTCTCGGGCGAGTCCGAGTGGTACAACGAAACCGACACAACCTCGTATGCGTTCTTCGCGCAGGCGGGCTATCGCTTCTCCGAGATGCTCCGCGTCGTCGCGGGCGTGCGCTACACGGTCGACGACAAGCAGGGAACCGTGACCGGGATCGCGGTGGAAGGCGGCGACGCCTTCAATCCGACGGACACGGTCGCCCTCACCCCGCTCGCCGCGACATTCTCCGAAGGCGACTCCTTCACCGTCGGATACGGAGAACAATGGGAAGAGGTGACGCCGCAGGGTACGATCGAGTTCTCGCCGACGGACAACGCCTTCTTTTACTTCACCGCGGCTCGCGGCTACAAAGGCGGCGGCTTCGAGGACGACCCGGCGAACGAAGCCGCGGCGCAGTCGGGCTATGATCCGGAGACGGTTCTTAGCCTTGAGTTAGGCGCCAAACTTGACTTCTTCGACAACCGGGCGCGCCTCAACGTTGCGGCCTTCTCCATGGACTATCAGGACCTGCAGGTGACGCAGACGGACGACGGCTGCCTTTGCAACATTACCGACAACGCCGCCGATGCTGAAATCCTCGGCGTTGAGACGGAACTGCAGGTCGCCGCAACGGACAACCTCCTCCTCTGGGCCGGCGGCACGTTCCTCGATACGGAGTACAATGAGTTCATCGACTCCAACGGGCTCGACAACTCCGGCAACTTCCTGCAGCGGACGCCGGAATACCAGTTCAATGTCGGCGCGGAATTGACGACGTCGGCGTTCGGCTACACGGACGCGGTGACGTTGCGGGTGAACTACTCCCACCGCGGCGAGATGTTCTGGGCGCCCGACAACCTGCAGACCGAAGACGATTTCGGCCTCCTCGACGGACGTCTTGTCTTCGCGCCGCTCGACGCCAACTGGCGCGTCTCAGCCTGGGCGAAAAACATCGCCGACGAACTCTACCGGACCAATATCATCGCCTTCTTCGGCGACGAGGTCTCTCGTCTCGGCGCGCCGCGCACATATGGCGTCGAGTTCGGCGTCGATTTCTAAAGCCCCTCCTGGAACGGAGCGACTTGCGGCCGGCTCTCGCCGGCCGCTTTTTTGTGTACTGAAGATAAAGACGGCGTCAGAACCGGGCGTAGGAGAGATCGTCGCGGTCCTTGGTCGCCATGTGCATGCGGGGATCATCCGGCTGGAACATGCCGAGGCACCAGCCTTCAGCGCTTTCTGCGTCCCTGTTCCAGTCGAAGGTCATCTTGCGGTGGGCTATCCGCCACTCGCCGTCCCGCCTCTCGAAGCGGTCGCAGAGCCGGCCGCCCGTCAACGTATCGTAGGGCGCGCCGTCCTGTTCAAACCGCGCAAAGGTGAGAACATAGGTCTCCACCCAGGCGACGTCGCCATCGAGTTCGATATGGGTGTTGCACAGATAATGCGCCATCGGACCCATTTTTCGGATGCGCTTCACGGCGTCAGTGATGTAGGCGTCGGCCGGCCCTGAATAGGCGTTCGCATGCTCCTCGATCGCGCCCTCATGATAACAGGAGCGCAGGAGCGCCTCGTCGGCCCGATCGACGCCGCGGGCGTAGCGGGCGAGCACATCGTTGATGTCCTGGCGGGCGAGCATCGTCTCGACGGTGTTGGCGTAGCCGCTCATGGGCGTCTCCTTCGTCTTTAGGCGGCTGATGCGGCGCGGCCTGCGTCGATCTGCTCGTGGGTCGCCCATGTCGCGTGGGTGCCGCTCGGGATGCGATGGGGCAGGATGATGCGGCAGACGGGACCGTCCGAGATGTTCTGTGCATCGATGACAACGCATTCGGAGCGGTTCTCGGCCATGTCCGTCACGAAGCTGACGAGATAACCATCGTCCTCGTCTCGCGCCCCGACGCGCGGTGCGAAGGGCGCTTCGCTGCCATAGCGCGCCTCGCCGAAATCGAGCGTCTCCGACGCGCCCGTGTCGTCGTCATGCTTGACGACGCCTTTGAAGAGGAACCGTCCGGGTTCGGTATAGGTGCTGTAGAGATATCGCGTCCGCTCGCCCGCCCGGTAAGTGTTGAAGGAGCCGAATTCGAGGATGCGGTCGTCGAGGCGCTCTTCTTTCGTCTCGCCCGTCTTCAGATCGAAGCGCCAGCGATGGAGCTTCGGCCGGAAGGAATGTTCATCCACATAGGCCATTAGCTGTGCGTACTGCGGCGGTGCATCTTTCAAGGGCTCCGGCTGCGGATTTTCCTGAAAATAGCCGTCGAGGACAATCTCATCGCCCTCCTCCCAGGCGTTCATCCAGTGAAGGACATAAGTCGGTTCCGCCTCGAACCAGCGGATCTCCTCCGGACCGCCAAAGCGCGGAACGATGGCGAAGCGCGTCGGCGTCTCGGGATAAAACCGTGCGGCGTGGAAGCCGAGCTTCAGCGCCTCCGGATCCCAGAACAGCGGCAGGTCGGCGAAGATCGAATATTTCTTCGTATACGCTATATCGTGCGGTAGGCGCGGACCCGGGAGTTCGATCGGGATATAGTGCTTCAGCCTGTTGTCCGCCCCGACGACGCCGTAGTGCATGTAGGGCGCGTGTTTGGAGTAGTTAAAGAACAAAAGATCGCCGGTCCGCTCGTCCGTCTTCGGGTGCGCTGAAATCCCGTCGATGGGGACCCAGCCCTCCGGCCCTTCCTGCTCCATCGTATAGGGATCGATCCGATAGCCTTCCCCGCACTGATAAAAGCTCGTCAGAATACGTCCTGCGTGGATGACAACGTCGGTCGAAGAGGAATCCTTAATGCCGCCATGAGCGCCCCAGCCGCGTCTCTCGGATTTCTTCGGGTTCTCGGCGATGCCCGCCCAGAGCGAGCGTCCAGCCTCCGCCTCGGCGAGAAACCCTTTCGTGCGGACAAAGCGGTTACGATACTCCGCCTTCCCGTCACGGAACGACATGAGGTGCACCATCGCGTCACCATCGAAGGGGTGATAGAGCCCGATCGGCTCATGGACCGGGTTTTCCGTATTTCGAACATAAACGCCGGAAAGATCGTTCGGGATCTCGCCGATCACCTCCAGATCGTAGGCGTCGTACTCGTCATAGACAGGCTCCCAGGCGCCGTTCATATACGGATGATCGTTCGGCGTGATCGTTGATCGAACGCGGTTGACGAGGGTTGCAGTCATGCTCGGTCTCCGGTGGGTCTCGTCGATTGGTCTTCAGTCCGCCTTCGCCATGCGAGCCGCCATAGACGCGGCGAGGCCCGACGGGTCGCGCGCGAGCCAGGCGCGCACGCTCATGGCGTGAACGTCCGTGTCGTGCTCTTCAACGCCCCGGCGCACGGCCGCGAGCGCGGAGGCGGCGATGTCCTCCGGCTGGGATTTCTTGATGCCTTTCACGTGCGCGGCCATGCGCGTGTCCACCGACCCGACGATCAGCGCCGTCACCTGCGTCCCCTGCGGAGCAAGTTCGGCGCGGATGCAGTTCGAGGCGGCGCGCGCCGCGAATTTCGACGGGCTGTAGCCGCCCATATCGGGCACCGCGACAATGCCGCCGGCGGAGAGGACGTTGATGATCGCACCGCCCTCGTTCGCCTTCAGAACCGGCGCGAAAGCCCGGCACATGGCGAGGAGACCGAAGAAATTCACCTCCATCTCCTGCCTCACCGAACTCATGTCCGGCGCGCCGATAAGCGTCTGATGGCCGAAAACGCCCGCATTGTTGACGACGAGATCGACGTCGCCGCACGCGTCAGCGGCGGCTGCGACGTCCTCCGCGTTCGTCACGTCGAGCTTCACGGCTGAAAGGCGGTCCGGAGCCTCCGCCGCGATCGTCTCGCCGTCGGCCGGGTCGCGACTTCCGATATAGATCTTGCGGGCGCCCTCGTTCAACAGGGTGCGCACGAAGCCGAGGCCGATGCCGCGGTTGCCGCCGGTGACGATGGCCGTGCAGCCTTCAATCTCAACCATACCCTCAGCTCCCGTACAGGATGTCGTTCGGCTTCTTGCCGCCGCGCACCAGCGCCGCGGGGTCGGGCGCGATCATGCCGCGGCCCCATGTTTCCCGGTACGGCATTTCGTGGTTCCATTCCCAGGCGAGGCGGCGGCGCGCGATCTTCCACGCCCCGTCGCGCTTCTCGAAATCGTCGATCAGCCGCGCCAAGGTAAGGCTGTCATAGGCCTCGTCGGTCCCCTCGCCGCGCCGGGAGAAGGTGAGGATATAGCACTCCGTCTGCGCCGCATGGCCGTCAAGTTCGATAAGTATGTTGGTGATGAGGTGGGTCATCCGCCCGGCCGTCGGAAGCACCTTGCGCAGCATCGAGACGTAGGCCTCCGCCGACCCGTCGAACGTGCCGCCATGGTTTTCATGGGCGTCCGGATGATAGCACTCCGCGATGAGATCAGCGTCGCCGCGGTCGGCGCCGCGGCAGTACTTCACCAGCACCTCGTAGATCGCCTGCTTGTCCAACAACGCGTCGATCGCCGCGTCCCGCGCCGCTTCGCTCATCGCCGCCACCTCACGCGACCGCTTGGCGGTCGGCGAGCGCCGCCGCGTAATCCGGCAACGCCTCGCCGCGGGCGCCCGCATCGGCGATCTTGCGATCGAAGTAGTCCCGCCACCCGCAGATGAGGTCGCCCCGAAACTCGATCACGCCGGCATAAGGAATGACCACGGTCTTCCCGTCGGGCGTGTCGAATTCATCGACCCCTTCGACGAACAGGGTGTCGCCGTTTTCAGCGTATTCGAAGATGCGCCAGCGCGGGTTCCGGACGTTCTCCTTGAAGCTGTCGAGAAATTCCCGAGCGCCGTCCTTGCCGATTTTCGGCGCCTTCGTCGCCGCAGAATAATGCCAGACGACGTCGTCGGTCATTTTGGACAGAACGGCGTCGACGTCCTGGGTGTCGCGCCAGGTTTCGATAACGGCGCGAAAGAGGTCGATGCGGGCGGTCATGGGCGTTTCTCCTTATGCTTTGGTCTGGAAGCGCGGTCGCCAGGGCGTCGCGATCGGGGCGTTCATGAGGCCTGGCGGCGCAGCGCGCACGGCGGGGATCGCATTCACCACCGCAGCCGCGACGCCGAGCTGTTCCGCCGAAGTGCGATACGGGTCGTCCTGGCGCTTGGTGAGATCGATCGTCATGTCGATCCCCGGCGCGCCGTCGATCGAAACGCGCCAGAGACCCGCGATCGCTTCGTCCGCGGGAGACGGCTCCATCTCCCAGCGGATTTCGAGGACAATCTCGACGCCGTCCGTCGTCTCCCCGCGCCACCGCCAGCGCAGGCGCGCCGTGCGTCCCTTCAGGATTTCGCCGGCTGCGATGGCGAGGTCCTCCGTCGCCGGAAAGACGGCATGGTCGGTGTTGATTGTTTGCAGGGTGAGCCCGAGGCTCTGAGCGAGAGAGCGGACCGGCTCGGCGAACATGCCGTTGAGCGCCGCCGACGGCCCCCAGTCCGGTGCGTTGGGATCAACCACGCCAGGGTCGGAGCCGAAGCCGAGGATGTCGAAAACATAGGCCGGGCTCTTAACCTCCTGGCACGGAACGGTTTCGATCACGTGAATGCAGCGAACATCGTCGCAGACGCTGCTCGCGACGGCCGCAATCTTCTCCATAGCGAAGCCGGGGTTGAGGCCCGCTCCCGCGAGCGTCGCGCCGCCTTCGATGGCGGCGGCTTCCAGCGCGGCGCGCGCGGCGGCGTCGCGTCCCGACGGAAACGTGTAGCCGTTGATCGAGATCACGTCCTTCCCGGAGCGGAGAAGTTGCATGATCTCGTCGTCATGGGAGCCGTAGGGCGGCGCGAGCCGGGCGGCGTGGACGACGAGATCGGCGTCGAGGGCCAGGATCTGGTCCATGGACGCGGTTGCGATCACGCCCGTCGGGTCGCGCCTGGCGATGTCGCCCGCATCGCGCCCGGCCTTGCCCGCCGAATAAACGAAAAGGCCAGCGAGATCGAGATCCGGATGATCGATGATCCGCCGGAGGCAGGTCTTGCCCATGGCGCCAGTCGCCCACTGAACGATCCGTATACTCACGACCGCGCCTCCTTCGCCGCACGCGCCGCCTCGGTCGCGAACGCCGCGAAGGCGCTCTCCGCCTCCCGGAACGTCCGTACACCGTCGAGATCGTCGATCGCAGCCGCGTGCTGTCCGAAATCCTGCTCTGCGGCGCCAAGAAAACGCGCCGGTCCCTCGGTCGCGGCGACGCGGCGGTGGAGGCCGCCTCCGGCGAGCATGATCCGCCCGGATACGTCGCAGGCCTCGCTCGCGAGCCAACCTGCGACAGGCCCGATCTTATCGGCGCTGAAATGGGAGGCGCCGCTACCGCCCGCGGCGTCGCCGGTCATCTGCGTCGCAGCATACGGAAAAAGAACGTTGACAAGAATCCCGTCGCGCTCCAACTCGGCCGCCAGCGTCAGGGCGAAGGCGATAAGCGCGCCCTTGGACGCCGCGTAAGGCGCGCGACCCTTCACGCCATAGATTCCCGCAGTTGATCCGATGACGACGATACGCGCTGACAGGCTCGATTTGAGGTGCGGCAAAGCCTCGTGGGCGAGGCGGATGTTCGCGTCGAAATTGATCCGCATGACGTCCGCGAAAGCGTCCGGCCCCGCTTTCTCGAACCGCGCCGCCTCGCCAGCAATTCCAGCATTCAGGATCAGGACGTCGAGGCGGCCGAAGGTGGCGAGCGCGGCGGAAACGATCGCCTCCGCCGCGCTCTCGCCCGCGACGTCGGAGCGTTCCGCCCGCGCCTCGCCTCCCTGATCCCTGATCGCCGCGACCGCGGCGCCGGCGCTGTCGTCTGTTCCGGGACGATGGCGGTTGTTGACGAGCACGCCGAGACCGTCCGCCGCCAGCCGTTCGGCGATCGCCCGCCCGACGCCCTTGCCGCCGCCCGTCACGACGGCGGCCCGGCGACCGTTTGAAATCGCATCGGAAAGGC
The DNA here is from genome assembly GCA_038522735.1 of Pseudomonadota bacterium. GTDB lineage: Bacteria > Pseudomonadota > Alphaproteobacteria > Caulobacterales > Parvularculaceae > JBCBJX01. The sequence continues at coordinate 23,161 of JBCBJX010000025.1, read as the reverse complement.
GCGCTTCGCTCATGGGCTAAGCCTAGCCCAAAATGGTATCTTTATGAAAGCGACTAATTGCAGTTCACGCGGCCGAGCGCTTCGGCCGCTCCAGGCCGCGGGCGGGGCGCACCTCATAGGTCACTTCGCGCCCGTCGATCACGCCGCCGCATTCCGAACAGGTCACCTGCGCGTCGAGGGGGTGGCCGTCTTTTTTGTGCCGCAGCAGTAGGGGCGGGCCTTCCGGCGAAACATAGTAGGCGTCGCCCCAGCGCAACAGCATGAGGAGGATCGGATAGTAATCGACCCCCTTCTCCGTCAGGAAATACTGATAGCGCAGAGGGTTGTCGCTGTAGGCGCTGGGGGTGATCACGCCGCGCTCCTCCAGCCAGGCGAGCCGGTCGGAGAGGATGTTGGTGGCGATCCCCGTGTCTTTGCGGATCTCGTCGAACTTGCGAAGCCGGGTGAAGATCGAGCGCAGGATGAGGCCGATCCACCGATCGCCGGTGATCTGGGCGGCCTCGTCGAGGAGCGCGGTGTGCGCCGTCCGCTGCTCCGCGGCGCCCCGGGTCTGGCGCCGGCGGCTGTATTGCGCCGCCATCCAGCCGACGCCCGGCCCCTGCTCCCAGGAAACGTCGCGGGCGCTCACCTCGTCCCCGCAAACCCTGCATGACGGAACCGGTTCGAAAGTTTTCCCGCATACGGAGTGGCGGAGGACAAGCTCGATCTTGCCGCGCGGATCCGACCACCGCCGCTCCCAGCGCAGCATCATGAGCGCGGTCCAGTAAAGATCCACGCCCTTGCGGGTCATCCGATAGCGGAAGCGGTTCTTCGAGCCGCGCAAAGGCTCTTTTTTCAGGATGTCCGCAGCGATGAGGCGTTTCAGGCGGTCCGAAAGGAGCGCCTTCAGAAGGCCGGTCCGCTCACGGATGCGGTCGAAGCGGTCGTCGCCGAGCCAGATCGCCTCAAGGATAAGGAGGATCGCCGTATCGCCCACGACCTCCAGCGCGCGCCAGATCGAGCACGTGCGGATCAGCTTTTCTGCGGGCGCTGTCGGCATCGGATCGTATGTGCGTCGCCGCCCCCGACTTCGTGCGGGCGCGGTCCTTACTCATAAACTCGGTACGATAAAGCAAGCGATGGGCCGGCGCGTCAACGCACAGTTTTATGAGCGTCAAACGCGCTCCAGCACCAGCGCCGAGCCGACGCCGGATCCCCCATGGGCGACCGCGAGGCCCAAGGCGGCGTCGCGCCGGCGCATTTCGTGAGCGAGGGTCGCGGTGAGGACGAGGCCCGTCGCGCCCATCGGATGTCCCATGGCGAGATGCCCGCCGTTCACATTCACCCGCTCCGGATCAACGTCGTAATCGCGCAGGAACTTTGCCGGAGGCGGCGCGAACGCCTCCATGAATTCGATGAGATCGATGTCCTCGAGCCGCAGCCCGGCGTTCACGAGGACCGCCTCCATGGCGGCGAAACCGGCCGTGAGCTGATCGACGGGATCGCCGGCCGCCTCCTGTGTCGCCCGCACCCGGGCGATCGGCTCGATCCCCAGCCGGCGGCCGGCCTTCCGGCCGCCGAGGAGCGCTACCGCCGCGCCGTCGGCGATCGGCGGGCAATGGGCGACGGTCATGACGTGGCCGACATCGGCGAGATCCGGCTTCGAACGAGCGGCGACCGGGTCGAACTTCGCGCCTTCGGCTTCAAAAGCCGGCGGCATGGAGGCGAGTTTCTCGAGGGTCATCGACGCGCGGATGCATTCGTCCTCGGCGAGGGCGAGGGTTCCGTCGGCGTGCGTCGCCGGGACGACGCTCGCCTCGTAAGCGCCCGCGGCCCACGCCGCAGCCGCGCGCTGGTGGGAGCGGTGCGTGATCTCATCCAGCGTCTCACGGGAGAGCCCCTCCCGGTGCGCCATATAATCGGCCGAGAGAGCGACGGGTACGTAGGCGAGTCGGTCCGAAAGCTCCGGGTCTGTATAGTAGCTCGCCTTGTCGGCGAGGAACGGCACCTGCGACATGCATTCGACGCCCGCCGCGAGGACAAGCTCCGCCGCGCCGGCGCGCACCTCGTTCGCCGCCGTGTGGAGCGCGGAGAGCCCGCCGGCGCAGAAATTGTTCACCGTCATGGCGGAAACGCCGTGTGGGAGGCCGCTTGCGAGCTTCGTCACCAGCGCGAGATGACCGCCCTGGGGCCCGACCTGCCCCACCGTTGAAAGAATGAGCCGGTCGATCGACCGCGGCGTTTCGGGCCCGAGACGCGCGCTCAGGGCGCCGATCAGCTGACGGACGAGCTCGTGGGGCGCGATTTCCGAAAGCGCGCCGTCCGGCTTTCCTTTCCCTCGCGGGGTGCGGACGGCGTCATAGAGAAAGACATCGGTCATCCTTCACCTCACGAATCCGTTGCGGCGCCGGTCGAAAGAAACGGCGCAGGCTCCAGCGCTGCGGCGGGAGCGGGCGTCGATCGCGTCCGCGACGCGGCGAGCGCGAAAAGAAGGCCCGCCCCGAAGAAGCCGACGGCCGCGACCCAGACGATCGCGTATCGGATGCCCGTCTCCGTCGGGTAGAACGTATCGCCGATCAGCGCCGTCGCCGAGGGGCCGAGTGCGAGGCCGACGATGTTCACGACGAAAATATAAACAGCGCCGATGGTCGCGCGCATGGGTGCGGGCGTCATCTGCTGGATCGCCGTGATCGCCGCGCCGACAGGGACGGCGGCGGAAGCGAAAAAGAGAATGAAGGCCGCGACGGCGACCGTGGGCGAGGACGCAAGAGGAAAGATCAAGGCGCCGATGGTTCCCGTGACAGCCGTCATGGCGCAGAATTTCAGCCGCCCGTGAGGAGAGCCCCCGTCCATCCGGTCGGTGATCACGCCGCCCCCGATAAGCCCGATGACGCCGCCGATGATGAGCCCGAAACCCGCTGCGGCGCCGGCGTCCGATAGCGAGAACTCGTGCACCCGGACGAACATCACCGCCACCCACGAGACAGATCCAAGTACGGCGAAGTTGACGAGGCTCACCGCGGCGATCGCCGCGCCGAGGGCGGCGCTGCGCGAGCGGATGAAGCCGAACACCTCCGACAGCGGAGCGCCCTCCTGCGACGTCGCACCACCGCCGCGGGGCGGCTCCGGCATGAACTGGAAGACGAGAGCGATAAGGAGGCCAGGGAGCCCGACGATGAGAAAAGTGAGCTGCCAGGCCGACACCGCGCCGATAAGAGGAACCGATACCTCCCCCGCCTCGACAACCAGCCGGACGACGGCGGCGCCGATCAGGAAGGCGAGACCCGCGCCGACCGCCGAGCCCAGGCCGTAGACGCCCATGGCGAGGCCGAGGCGCTTCTTCGGGAAACTGTCCGTAATGAGCGAATAGGCCGCCGGCGACAGCGTCGCCTCTCCGACGCCGACGCCCATGCGGGCGATGAACAAGTGCCAGTACTGGGTCGCGACGCCGCAGGCGGCCGTCATCAGGCTCCAGACCGCGACGCCCGCCGCGATGATCCGCATGCGCGGCTTGCGGTCGATGAGGCGCGCGATCGGCAGGCCCGCAAGCGTGTAGAAAAGCGCGAAGGCCATCCCCTGCAGGAGGCTGATCTGGGTATCCGTGACGCCGAGATCGGCTTTCATCGGCTCGACCAGAAGGCCGATGATCATCCGGTCGATAAAGGAGAAGATATAGGCGACAAACAGCATGGCGACGATCGCCCAGGCGAGCTTCGGAGGCGGATAGCGCCCCTCCTCCTCCGCCTCCGGATCGCCCGCCGTATCGCGCACGCCGCCGGCCTCAGCGGGCGTCTTTGTCGAAATCGGAGCCGAGGCCCATGGCCTCCAGCAGCTCGGCGCGGTCGTAGTATTCGCGCCACTCCTTGATCCTGTCGCCCTCGACTTCGATGACGCCGACGACCGGCACGGAGCCCGAATGGCCGTTATAGGTGAACTCGTCGATCCGCTCGATGAAAACCACGTCCCCGACGACGCCGATATTGCGGACGTTCAACGTGATCTCCTCGATCCCCTCGCCGATATGATAGATGCGGGTGCGGATCGATTCGCGGCCGACGATCGGCTCGACCATCATCGAATGAAGCGATCCGTCCTCGGCGAAAAGATCGACGACCTTGGGCCAGTCCATGGTGTTCCACGCCTCGACCATCTCCAGAACGGTCTCGACGCGCGGGTCCTGCTCCGAGGCGTTCGCCGGTGCGGACACAAGGAGCGCAGCGCCCGCGAGGGCGGCGATGAGCGACTTCAGCATGGGGTTTCCTCCGCTTTTGGTATCTTTATGCAAGTCATTAGGTCGCGGGACGGGGCGCGCGTCAAGCGTCGATCCGCTGGCGAGGGCTACTCCTCCGCAGCCGCTTTCAGATCGCGGCGCAGCACCTTGCCGAGGGCGTTGCGCGGCAGGGCGTCGATCACTTTCAGTTTCTCGGGCAGCTTGTTCACCGCGACGTCCTGCGCCTTCAGATGCGCGCAGACGTCCTCCAGCGTTACGGTCTTCCCGGGCTTCGGGACCACGAAGACGCAGAGACGCTCGCCAAGCCGGGCGTCCGGATAACCGACGGAGCAGGCCTCCTGCACATCCGGATGGCTCTCGACGAGGCCGTCGATCTCGGCGGGCGAGATGTTCACGCCGCCGCGGATGACGATGTCTTTAGAGCGCCCGACGAACTCATAGTACCGGTCGTCCGGGTGCGGCGCGATCTCAAAAAGATCGCCCGTACGGAACCAGCCTTCGCCGTCGAAGGCCGCTTTCGTCAGATCAGGGGATTTCCAGTACCCGTCGAACACCATCGCGCCGTCGAGACGCAGCTCGCCAACGCGGCCCGGATCGCGGATTTCCTTCTCTGTCTCGGGATCGACGAGGCGAGTGCGGACTTTCTTCGGAAACTCCGTCGACCAGTCGACCCCTTCGACGCCGAAGCGCGGGAAATAGCGCGCCCGGCGGTCAGGGTCGGGTACGTCGACGCCGCTTGAAAAGAGCGAGGCGCCCTCGTTCGAGCCGAAGACGTTCATGACCGTGACGCCGTAGCGCTCCTGCCAGTCGCGCACCATGAAAGGCGCAAGCGGGGCGGAGCCCGACGCCATGCATTTCAAGTTCGAGAAATCGATCCCGTCCAGGAGGTCGCTCCGCTTCAGGAGCATCGTCAGGATCGCCGGCGGCGCAACGGTGTAGCTCACCTTCTCCCGCGCCATCTGGTCGAGAAAGATCGGCAGATCGAAAGGATGATGCTGCACGAACCGGCCTCGGCAGAGAAGCCACGGCATAACCATGCCGCCGAACGCCGCGATGTTGATCAGCGGAAACGGATTGAGGAGCGTGTCGCCCTCCTTGAGCGAGGCCGCCTCGTGCAGTGCTTCTCCGTTCACGACCCAATGGTCGTGGTGGCGGGGCACGCCCTTCGGCGCAGCCTCCGTTCCCGAGGTCCAGCAGACGGTGAGAACATCCGCAGCCTCAATCTCCGCGGTTTCTGCTCCGCTGGCGTCGAAGGGCTCGTCGTCGAGGGCGTAGGTTCCGGCCGGCGCGTGGGGGCCGATACATAGAACAGGCGCCGTCAGCACATCGTCGGCGGCGAGACCGATCGCGAGAGCCGACTGGTCCTCCCCGCCGAACCGGGCGACCGTGAGGAAAAGTTTCGGCTCAAGCTTCGGGATGATCTGACGCAGCTCATGGCCGCGATAGCTCATGGCGACAGGGCTTAGGATCGCGCCTGCGCGAGCCGCTGCGAGAAAAGCGACGACGCCCTCGACGATGTTCGGAAGCTGGGCGAGAACGACGTCTCCGACCCCGACGCCGCGACGGCGGAATGCGCCCGCCATCCGGTTCACATGGGCGTCGAGCTCCGCATACGTCAGCCGAAGCGGCGGGAGACCAACGAGGTCCTCCTTGTTCGGCGGATCCACCAGCGCCTCGGCGTCGCCGCGAGCAGCGACAGCCTCGCGAAAAACCTGATCGACGGTGACGCCGCGCCACCAGCCGCGCTCGCGATAGAGCGCGGTGCGCTCCGGAGGGCTCGTCCGCATGGCTCCCCTTCCCTGTCTCGAGGGTTCATCTACGGGCTCTTGGTTTGATTTTGCAAGCCGCTCAACAGAGCTCATCGGTTTCGGCGCCGCAAAATCGCGCGTTTGTTTTTATTCACAGGTCCAACCCATTCGTGCGGCCCGCCCTCGCCGGCCCCAGCGCAAGAGATACTTGCAATATCGAACCTTATCTCCTTCATTGGCCGGAGCCGCCGCCGGAAAGGACCTCCCTTGACTGATCCGCACGCCGTTCCGTTCCGGCCCGTCGATTTCCCGCCCGTCGATCTGGAGATCGAGACGCGGGCGGACGGAACGACGGTTCTGACCCCCCGCACGCCGCTTGAGTACGCCGCGCGATCCGTGCCCGAAGGCCTCGCCCGCCAGGCGGCGCGTGTACCGGACCGGGCCTATCTCTGCGAGCGCGGTCCTGACGGCGGCTGGCGGCGCCAGAGCTTCGCGGAAACCGCGGCGCGCGCGGGCGCGACCGCGCGGCGGCTCGCCGCCATGACCATTCCGGCGGGACGCCCCGTCCTCATCGTCTCCGGCAATTCCATCGCCCATGCGACAGTGCGCTACGGCGCCATGGCGGCGGGCGTCCCGGTCTGCCCGGTCAGCGCGAACTACGCCCTCCTCGGCGGCGGATATGAACGGTTGAAACATGTCGTCGATCTCGTTCGCCCGGCCCTCATTTTCGCAGAGACAAGCGCATATGCCGATGCGGCGAGAGCTGTCAGCGACGTCCCCGTCCTCACCCGCGACCCCGACGCCTTCGGGGCGGGCGCGGAGGATTACGCCGAGTGGACCGCCGGCGGGGACGCAGCGGATTTCGCCGGCCTCGCTCGCGATATCAATATCGACGCGCCCGCCGCCTATATGCTGACCTCCGGGTCGACGGGGAAACCCAAAGCGGTCGTCCAGACCCAGCGCATGCTGACGGCCAGTCTCTCCCAAGGCTGGATGGCCCTCGGCCGCGCCGCGGGCTGGGACGACACGCTCCTTGAATGGCTGCCCTGGAGTCACGTCTCCGGCGCTTTCTCGTCGATGGCCGCTGCGATCTTCGGCGGGACCTTCTATATTGATGCGGGCAAGCCGCTCCCCGGCCTCTTCGACGAAACCGTCAGAAACCTCCGGGAAATCCCGCTTCGCTATTTCACCAACGTCCCCGCCGGCTACGCCATGCTGGCCGATGCGCTGGAGGCGGACGAAGCGCTGCGGGAGACGTTCTTTTCGAAGCTCCGCCTCATGCTCTATGGCGGCGCAGGCCTGCCGCAATCACTCTACGACCGCATCCAGCGCCTCGCTGTCGAGACCGTCGGCGCCCGCATCTTTTTCACGACCGGTTACGGATCGACGGAGAGCACGTCAGGCTGCATGTCGATCTATTTCCCGACGGAGGAAGTCGGCATCGGCCTTCCCATGCCCGGCCTGTCGGCGAAGCTCGTCCCGAACGCCGACCGCTTTGAGGTACGCCTCAAGGGCCCCAACATCATGGGCGGCTATCTCGACGCGCCCGAGGCCAGCGCCGTCGCCTTCGACGAAGAGGGGTTCTATAAGACCGGAGACACAGCCGTCTTCAGGGACGCGGACGATCCGGCGAAGGGTCTCGGCTTCGGCGGCCGGCTCGCGGAGGAGTTTAAGCTTGCGACGGGGACCTGGATCGCCGGCGGCGCGGTGCATGCGGAGCTTCGGCGGGTGCTGGAGCCCTATCTGCTCGACCTTCTCGTCTGTGGCGAAAACCAGGCCGAGATCGGCGTGCTCGCCTGGCCGAAGCCCGGCCGCTCCGCGGACGACGCGGACTTCCGCGCCGCAGTCGCGGAGCGGATCGAGGCGCACAACTCCGCAAATCCGCAGTCAAGCCGCCGCGTCGGGCGCCTCGCTTTTCTCGCCGAACCGCCCGACCCCAACGCCCATGAACTGTCCGACAAAGGCTCCGTCAACCAGGCGCTCGCGAAGCGCCGCCGGGCCGCCGAGGTCGAGGCGCTCTATGCAGAGCCGGCGGGCGCCGGCGTCCTCACCTTCTCCGCGACCTGAAAGGCCGTCCGTACCGTGACCGAAATCCTCCCCCTCCTCGCCGTCAATTTCGCCCTCATCATGGGATGCATGATCGTTCTCTGGCTGATCAGCATCGCGATCAAGGACGTGAGCTTCATCGATTCCTTCTGGGCGATCGGTTTCGTCGTCATTGCAGGCGCGACTTTTCTGCTGGCGGACGGCGCGACGCAGCGAAAGGCGCTGATCCTCGCAGTCACCGCCGTCTGGGGCCTCCGGCTCGGGGGCTATCTCTACTGGCGCTGGCGGAAGGAAGGCCCGGACAAGCGCTATGTCGCCCTTCTCGGAAAGGCGCCGGGCTCGCCCCATATCCACAGCCTGAAGAACGTATTTCTCATTCAGGGGGTTCTCCTCTGGATCGTCTCGCTGCCCGTCCAGCTCGGCCAGATCCCGGCTGAGCCCGAGGCCGTCGGCCTGCTCGGCTGGGGGGGCCTCGCCCTCGCCGCTCTCGGCTTCTTCTTCGAAAGCGTCGGCGACTGGCAGATGGCCGCCTTCAAGGGCGATCCCGCAAACGCCGGAAAGGTGATGGACCGGGGTCTCTGGCGCTACACACGGCACCCGAACTATTTCGGCGACGCCTGCGTCTGGTGGGGCCTCTTCCTGATCGCGGCGGAGACAGGCGTCGGCGCGATCTCCGCAATCGGCCCGGCCGTCCTCACCTGGCTCCTCGTCAAATGGTCCGGCGCCGCGCTCCTCGAACGCCGCCTCAAACGCTCGCGGCCCGGCTATGACGATTATATCGCGAGGACAAGCGGGTTCATCCCGATGCCGCCGAAGAAGACCGCCGCGGCGCTTGGCGGCCGGACAAATTCAACCGCCGAAAGTTAAAGCGACGGCGTCACTCGGCGACGACGAACCGGATCGCCGCGCCGCCGCCGGGGCCGAGGGGCAGCACGATCTCGTCCGCCGCCGTCACCGAAGTCTCTTCAATAACGATCTCATAAGGCGCTGTATTGTAATGCGCACCCTCGCCATCGCGGTAGATTTCGGCCGTGTACGCGGCGCCGGGCTCGAGGAAGTCGACGGGGACGGTGATTTCGCGGGCCTCCTCATCCGTCAGCGCGCCGAGATACCAGTCGTTTCCGCCGCGCTCCTTCCGTGCGACGACGACATAGTCGCCGATCTCGCCGTCGAGGGCGACGCTCTTCTCCCAGTCCGTCGGCACGTCCTTGATGAACTGGAAGGCGTCCGGACGCGCCTCGTAGTTCTCCGGCAAATCAGCCGCCATCTGGATGGGGCTGTAGAGCACGACGTAGAGGGAAAGCTGCTTCGCGAGCGTCGTCTCCACCCGGCTGCGCGTATCGGAGCGCGGCATGTCGGGGCGCAGCGGTTCGCGCTCGTTCGGACGCAGATCGAAAACGCCGGGCGTGAAGTCCATGGGCCCCGAAAGCATCCGCGTGAACGGGATGATCGCCGTGTGCTCCGGCGGGTTCGGCGGCAGCGCCCAGGCGTTGTACTCCTGCCCGCGCGCGCCCTCCCGGGAAATCCAGTTCGGATAGGTGCGGCGAAGCCCCGTATCCTTCACAGGCTCATGGGGGTTGATCGACATCTTGTGTTCGGCGGCCTTTCTGATGACGCGCAAATGATGGTCGTTCGTAAACTGACCGTCGTGCCATTCGTACTTCTTGATCCCGCGCTCGTCGAGACGCTCGATGAGGCCGCCGTCGGCGACGTAGCCCGTTTTCACCTGCCGGACGCCCGATTTCTCATAGAGATCAAAGGCGTCGTCGAGTTGCGCCTCGTAGTTCGTTACGTCGCCGGAGGTCTCGTGGTGACCGATGAGGCGCACGCCGATCTGCTCGCCATGGCGCGCGATCTCGGCGATGTCGAAATCCGGGTACGGTTCGGCGAAGCGGAAGAGATCGCCGTTATTATACCAGTCGCCGTCCCAGCCGATGTTCCAGCCTTCGACGAGCACGCCGTCGAAACCGTGCTCGGCGGCGAAGTCCATATAGCGCTTCGTTTCCTCCGTAGTCGCCCCATGGATCATGTCCGTCCCCCAGGAGCGGTCCCGAATGTGCATCGCCCACCAGATGCCGACATATTTGCCGGGCTCGACCCAGGAGACGTCGCCGAGGGCGTTCGGCTCGTTGAGGTTCAGGATCATCCGGGAGTTCATGAGACCCGCAGGATCCGGCGAGATCTGCACCGTGCGCCACGGCGTCTTGAAGGGAACTTTTGTCTTCACCAGCGCCCCGTCGGACCAGGGCGCGAGATCCGCCTTGAACCGCCCTTCGCGCGCCTGCTTAAGCGACATGCCGGAGTAATCGACGAGCGCCGCCTCGTGCACGCTGAGATAGGCGCCCGCGGGCGTCTTCAGGGTCATCGGCGTGTGGGCGAGATAAACCTCCGTCGCCGGCGTTTCGCGGTAGAGATATTCATAGCGGTTCCATTCGCGCGATGGGATCCACCAGGCCGTCGACGCGGCGTCGAAGGCGAACTCCGTCAATTCGTCGATGATCGCGACGTCCTTGCGGAACGCGGCCTGTTTCGGCGTCTCGTAGCGGAAGCCGAAACCGTCGTCGAAGACGCGCACCCGGACGATCACGCGCCGCCGCGGCCCCTCGGTCGCGGTGAACGTCACCGCCGCTTCGTTATGGTGGTCGCGGATCAGGCGATCCTCGCCCCAGTGCTGCTCCCAGGTCTCGTCGCGGCTTGCACACTCGACGCCGGAAATTTCCAGGCCTCGGTCGAAGCCGAAATGGTCTTCAAACAGAAGGCCGAGACGCGAGGCGCCGACCGCCTCCTCGCCGCGAAACGTCGCCGAATAGCGTGCGAACCCGCCCTCGTCCGTCAGTGTAACGACGATCTCGTCGTTCGGAGAGGACACCGTCACCGTCTCCGCGCGGGCTGCGGCGGCGAACGCTGCAAAGCCGAGAATTGCGAGACAGACGTGAAACGCGCGCCGAACCGTCATGGACCTTCTCCTCATGATCGCCGCGACGTCGGCGGCGCAAAGCTGTCGAACTGGACGATAGCGTTTATGAAAAACCATGCAAATTACCCCCTCGACCAGACGGTCGATTTGATGCGATGCAACAAAATCGCCGCTTGAACGCAGGTCTGGTGCTGCAAATTTTTGCAGCCGCCGCCTAGGTCGCTGCGAACCTCAGGAACGTGCTGATGGAAAGGCGCCCCGCGTCGGGGTCCGTCGACAGGGGCCGGTCCGAGGGGACGTCGCCGGAGTGCAAAGCGTTGGAAAAATAGGCGACGAGGCGGTTGGGCCGGGCGTCGACGCCACCGATCTGCTCGAACATCGCAGTAGAGCCGCGGATATAAGCCGCCGACGGCGGGCCTTCGCGCTTCACCTCCGCCACCAGCCTGCTTGTGTACGGATGGAAGCGATCCGGCCCGATGCGTTCGAAGCCCGTGGCCCGGTGACGGTAGAAGCTCGTGCCGCCGAACTCGCCCTCCGCGAGATAGTGTAGGACGGCGATCTGCCCGGGATCGGGCGTGTCGAAATGGGGAATGCGCTGGGGCAGGCTGAGCGCCGCGGGCGGCGTCGCAACAATAGAGAAATGCCGCAGCGCGACCTCGGGCTCGCCCCAGTCCTCAAGGCCGAACGCCGGCGCGAGATGGGCCTTCAGGAGCGAGAGGACCGCATCTCCATAGGGAGCCGGCGCCGGCGCGCGGACGCCTGGGAAGTGGTTTCCCGCCCCCTTCACGGTCTCCCAGGCCGCCCGCCGCGCCTCGGCGCGGAGGGCCTTAGGATCGGCGAAAGCATCGTCGACGACGAGCAACGGCGAGGCTTCCGCGCCGAGGCGTTCGCAGCGCTCCGTCCGCGCCGGATTGAGGGCGTAGTTGGTCATCCGCGCTCGCAACGCTCTTCCGGCCGACCTGAAACTTGCGACCCTTCGCCGGTTCCGCGCCGATCCATAGCTGCTATCCTCATTGCAGAAACAGGACGCGTCCGAAAGCAGTAGGGCGCGCCGGACGATCAGGGAGGGCCCGATGGCCGATCGACGCCTGCGCAGCATCGCCATCATCGGCGGCGGCTCGGCCGGCTGGATGACCGCCGCGGCCCTCGCCCAGGCTGTCGGCGGGAACTGCAAGATCCGCCTTGTCGAATCCGAAGCGATCGGCACCGTCGGTGTCGGCGAGGCGACCATCCCGCCCATCCGGACCTTCAACCAGCGCCTCGGCATCGATGAGAACACCTTCGTGCGCGAGACCCAGGGGTCCTTCAAGCTCGGGATCCAGTTCGTCGACTGGACGCGGCTCGGTCACAGCTATTTCCACCCGTTCGGTCAGTACGGGGCGGAGTTCGACTACGTCCCCTTCTACCATTACTGGCTGCGCGAACACCTCGCCGGGAACGCCGGGCGCATCGAGGACTACTGCATGGCCTGGGGCGCGGCCGCAGCCGGCAAATTCGAGCGGCCGACGCCGGACCGGCGCAACATCCGCTCGCGCTTCGACTACGCCTATCATTTCGACGCGGGCCTCTACGCCGCCTTCCTTCGGCGGTATGCGGAGGAGCGAGGCGTCGTTCGGCACGAAGGCCGCGTCGTCGACGTTTCCCTCGACGCAGAAAGCGGAAATATCTCCTCGGTCGCCCTCGAAAGCGGCGAGCGGATTGAGGCGGACTTCTTCGTCGACTGTTCGGGCTTCCGCGGCCTCCTGATCGAGGACGCACTGAGGGTCGGCTATGTGGACTGGACCCACTGGCTCCCGTGCGATAGGGCGGTCGCCGTTCCCTGCGAGAAGGCCGCCCCCTTTACGCCCTACACCCGCTCCACGGCGCGGGAGGCGGGCTGGCAGTGGCGCATTCCACTGCAGCACCGCACCGGCAACGGATACGTTTACTGCAGCGACTTCATCAGCGACGACGCGGCGGCCGAGACCCTGCTCGCGAACCTCGACGGGGCGGCCCTCGCAGATCCGCGACAGCTGCGCTTCACGACCGGCCGCAGGCGGAAGTTCTGGCACAAGAACTGCGTCGCGGTCGGGCTCTCCGCCGGCTTCATGGAGCCGCTGGAATCGACGAGCCTGCACCTCATCCAGTTCGCCATCATGCGACTTCTGGTGCTGCTGCCGGACCGGGATCTCTCGCCGCTTCTGGAGCGCGAATACAACCGGCTGACGACGGAGGAATATGAGCGGATCCGCGATTTTCTCATCCTCCATTATCACGCGACGGAGCGGCGCGACACGCCGCTCTGGCGCTATTGCGCCGATATGGAGATCCCCGAGATGCTCCGCTACAAGATGGAGCACTATCGCGACAGCGGCGTGGTCGTCGCCGAGGAGCGCGAGCTCTTCACCAATCCGAGCTGGATAGCGGTGTTCCTCGGGCAGAACGTGACGCCCCGAAAAGCCCCGCCGATGACGGACATGCGGGACGGCGTGCCCGCCGCCTCACGTCTCGCAGACGTGAAAAAAGCGATCGACGAGGCGGCGGCGGTGATGCCGGATCACGCCGCCTATATCGCAGATCATTGCGCGGCGGCGCAGTTTTGAGCGATGAAGTCCGCATGGGTCGGCAGGGGATCGACCGCCTGACGGATAATTTTTTTCACGCTTGAGAGAAAGCCCTGGAGCTGCGCGTCGTCGACCCGGTCCGCCATGGCGTGGTAACGGGCGGGTTCGATCCCCTGCCCCATCATCACCTGCACCCAGCTCGCTTCACGGAAGAGATCGTCCGGCTCCTTATAAAGGCGGCCTGCGGCGGCGAAGAGATCCATCTTGTCGCGCAACGTGTCCGGAACGTCCATGTGCGCGCAATAACGCCAGAACTCCGCGTCGTCCCTCTCAGTCTGCTTGTAATGCAGAATGAGAAAGTCCCGGATAAGGTCGAATTCTTTCCCGACTTGGCGATTGTATTCCTTGATGTCGGCCTCGGCGAAGCTCTTGTCGGGAAACAGTTCGATCAGCCGGGAGACGTTCGACTGGATGATGTGGATCGACGTTGATTCCAGCGGCTCGAGGAACCCGCTCGAAAGGCCGATGGCGACGCAGTTTTTCCTCCAGAACGCTTCCCGCCGACCCGTGGTGAAGCGCAGGGGACGCGGCTCGGCCGTCGCCGGCGCGTCGAGGCCGTCCAGCAGCTGCGCCGTCGCCTCGTCCTCGCCGATGAACGCGCTGCTGAAGACATGCCCGTTGCCGGTGCGGTGCTGCAGCGGGATGCGCCAGCGCCAGCCGGCGGTTCCCGCCGTCGCCTTGGTATACGGAAGAAGCGGTTCCGCGCGCTCGCAGGGAACGGCGATAGCGCGATCGCAGGGAAGCCATTTCGACCAGTCGCGATAGCCGACGCCGAGCGCCTGGCCGATGAGGAGACCGCGGAAACCCGTGCAGTCGATGAAAAAGTCGCCTTCAACATCCTCGCCGCTATCCAACGAGATTGAGGCGATCGCGCCCGTCTCCGGGTGCAGATTGACGCGCTCGACCTTGCCTTCCGTACGCGTGACGCCGTGAGCTTCGGCGAAGCGACGGAGGTAAGCGGCATAAAGACCGGCGTCGAAATGGAAGGCGTAGGCGAGCCCGGTCATCGACGTCTGGCCGACACGCTCCAGCCGCGCGAATTTGTTCGCAGACGCCGCCGTCTGGTGGAGGGAGTAGGCCCAGAAATCCTCCGCCGCGCCGGCGGCCTTCGCCTTCAGCCAGTAATGGTGGAAGGGAAGCGCGGCGAGCGGCGCGCCGACATCGCCGAAGGTGTGAAGATACCTGTCGCCGACGCGGCCCCAGTTCGAAAACTCGATGCCGAGCTTGAAGGTGCCTTTGGTCTCCCGGACGAACTCGTCCTCGTCGAGACCGAGCATCCCGTTGAGACGACGGATCTGCGGGATCGTCGCCTCGCCGACGCCGACCGTCCCGATGGCTTCCGATTCCACGAGACGGATGCGGACGACCGGCGAGAGGAGTTTGGCGAACGCGGCCGCGGCGATCCACCCCGCCGTGCCGCCGCCGACGATGACGACGTCGCGTATGCGATAATCCGACATGGGTCCTCCTCCCGGCCGGGCCCTGCGCTTGAAAGCGGCATCTAAACACGAAAAACCCGCCAGCCGGATGCGACCGGCTGGCGGGCGAGTTTCAGGGACGTCGCCGGATCAGAACGATTTCGCCACCCGGAACTGGAACAGGCGGCCGTAATCCTCGCGGCGGCTCGGGATCTCGACGACCTGGGCCAGATCGTCGTTCCGCTCAAACGTCTGGAACGGCTCGTCCGTCAGATTGTAGACCTCCAACAGGAATGACAGGTCCCTCAGCGGCCCGTCGCCCTGGAAGGTGTACCCGATCTGCGCATCGACGATCGTTTCGCCTTCCGCAAACGCGCCGGCGGCGGTGCCGTCGAATTGCTCGATCTCCGCGAGGAATTCCGAGCGGTGGCGAACGTTCACACGCGCCCGCACGCCGTTGCGTTCGTAGTAGACATCGCCGCTGTAGACGTCCTCGGAGAAGCCGGGGATGTCGATTTCGCTGCCGTCCGGCAGCTCCACTTGAGCGTCCGTATTCGAATAGCTGATGTTGAATCCGAGGCCTTCGAACACCGGCGGCAGGAACTCGTCGAGCGGCATTCGCAATGCAACCTCGAAGCCGCGGATGTGCCCGTCTTCCGCGTTGACCGGTGCGTTCAGCGCACCGATCCCAGCGTCCGGATTGTCGGCGATGAATTGAGGACCGAGCACCGCCTCGACCGCATCTGAAATATCGACAAGGGTACCGGCGCCTGACAGCACATAATTGTCGAGCTGTTTGTTGAAGAACGCGATCGAAAACGCGCCGGCCTCACCGAAGTATTTCTCGAACGACACGTCGAAAGCGTCCGCCTCGAACGGCCGCAGGAAGATGTTGCCGCCGTTCGCGCTAAAGCACGTCTGGCCTTCGCTCGGGTTGAACGCGCCCGGATTGAACGTAACGGTTCCCGACCCGTCTTCCGGACAGACGAGCGCGTTGCGGTTGATCGTCTGACTGTTCCGCAGGTCGTTCATTCGAGGCCGAGTGACCGTCCGCGCATAAGCGACCTTGACGAAGGTATCAGGCATAAATTCCAGCCCGAGGTTCACGCTCGGCAGGAAATGATCGTAGTCCTCGCTTTCGTTCGAAATCGGGAAACCGGTTCCGCTGAAGTTTCCGTCATCGATACGCGCGCCTGTCGATTCCTGCGACACGTCGATGTACTGAAAACCGATATTTCCTCGCAGCGGCATCGTTCCGATTTCCGTGTCGATGTCCGCCATGGCGTAGAACGTGAGGAGTTCTTCGTTCACTTCCCAGTCGCGGACAAGGACGTTGGGGTTAAGGTCCGGACGCGTTACGTAGGTGCCGTTCGCAAGAAGCGTGTTCGGATCGTAGGCGATCAGCTGAAGCGGTTGCGTCGCGCCGGTCACCGGGTCGACGAAGACGCCGAAATCGGAAAAGTCGGCGAGACCGACGAGCTGGCTTGGCGCGAGCTCGAGCTCGTTGTCGTCGGCCGTGCCGGCGACACCGTCCGCTCCGAGACGAACGTCCGGCGCGAAGTCGATGAATTCCTCGCTGCCGTCGCGGCTCTTGTCCCGCGTCGTGAAAATGACCCCAGCTCGCGCCGCGGACAGGAACGAGTCGAAGAACGACTGCTCGGCTTCGGCGCGATACTGGTACAGTTCGTCTTCAATGTTCGGCCGCTTGATGAAGCCGACCTGCCCCCAGCCGCCGGGGTCGGTCAGAAGGATGACGCTCGGATCAGAATAGTCGAGCGAAGTTTCAAAGGTGTACTCGCTCGACGGGATACCATTGATCACGAAGCGAGGATCGAGAACGGAGTTGGCGTTGCCAAAACCCGCATACGACTCAAAGTCCGTATCCGTTCGGTCGATCTGCGAGGTGCTCAGGTCAGCCGTCAGCTTCAGGCTTTCGGTGACATCGTACTGAAGATTAACGCCGCCTGAGAAAAGGTCGGCCTCACGGCTCAACACGTCGGTCCGGAACACAGGATTGACGTTGGCGTATGTTGCAGAGCTCGCAACCGGTCCCGAGCCGGACACCTCGGTCAGCGCCGTCGTACCGCCGCCGGCCCACGATGCGAGCGGCGTTTCCGCCCCGCGGAAGATGCCGGAGTCCTCGAAGTCCGAATAAAACGCGTCGATCGTGGCGGAGAAATTCTCCGAAGGCCGCCATTGCAGCGTGCCGGCGACCGAGGTGCGCTCGAATTCGCGGGACTCGACACCCGTTCGCGGGTTGTCGATCGGTACGATCTGCGCATTCGGATCAGCAGGATCGACGGCGCCCTCGTCAAGCGAGAGATCGGTGCGATCGACACGGCGCGTCTGACCGCCCGAGGTCTTAAGTTCGCGCGACAGGTTGTTGTTCGGGATCGACTGGGTAGTGACGGCGATGGACCAGCCCAACGTCCCAGTTTCATTCTGATCAATATAAGATGCAAACAGACGGTAGCCGTTGTCATCGAAATCCGGGTTCAGCTCACCATTGTCGTTATACAGATACTGGCCGCTCACCGTGATCCGACGTTCGTCGAAATCGAGCGGCTTAACTGTCTTCAGATCCACAGTACCCGCAATGCCGCTCGCCGCGAGGGACGCGTCCGGCGTCTTATAGACGATGCCCTGGGCGATCAGTTCTGACGGATACTGGTCGAACTCGATGCCGCGGTTATCGCCGGCCGACACCTGCTCGCGACCATTCAGAAGCGAGATGGAGAAGTCAGGACCGAGGCCCCGAATAGAAATGGACTGCGACCGGCCGCGGACCCGCTGGGCTGTCAGGCCGGGAAGGCGTGCGAGCGTGTCGGCGATCGAGACGTCCGGCAGCTTGCCGATGTCTTCCGCAGACACCGCCTCAATGATCGAACTCGCTTCTTTCTTGGCGGAGAGCGAGTCGGCGATCGAGCGCTTGATCCCCGTAACGACGACGACGTCGTCCGTCTCCGTCACATCGTCCTGAACCGCCGCCGGAAGCAGATCGACATCGCTTTCGGCGAAGGCCGCGCCCGGCGCCGCCGCGAGCGCGGTCGCCGCCGCGCCCGCGAGCAGGCAGGATTTCAGAGAAACTTCTTTTTCCGTCGTTGCGTGCCGCGACATCTAATGACCCTCCTCGATGCGCTTCCCGAGAAACCGTTGTCCGGTCCCGTTTCGTTTTCGCCCCTCGGCTCCGGACGAACGCAGAAGCGAAGCGGCCGTGAACAAGGGTGAACATTGTGTAATACACTGCAATTTTTTGCTTCCCGAAACCCCTGCGTACGCGCAAATTTGATGTTGCGACGCACACAAATATGTTGCGTCGCACAACTCCGATCGCGCTTTCTCTTTGTTTTTCTGGCACTTTTTTTAGAAAGTGAGATTGAGACCATCGATGCAAATGTGTCACAGCTCCAAATGTAAAGTTTTGCAAAAATTGTGATCCGCCACGATACTGAGGATGATCGCGGAAATGATAATGAAACGCCGAACGGACACGCCATGAAGCCATTCAGATCGTCAATACACGCCCTTTTGCTCGGCGGCCTCGCCAGCCTCCTCCCGCTCCAAACGGTCTGCGCGGTGCAGGACACGGCCTCGCTTGATCGTCCGGTCGAGGACGAGGTCGTCTACTTCATGCTGCCGGACAGGTTCGCGAACGGCGACCCCGCGAACGATACGGGCGGCCTGACCGGCGGACGGCTCGCGACAGGCTTCGAACCGCGAATGAAAGGCTTCTACCATGGCGGCGATCTCGCGGGCGTCATCCAGAAGCTCGACTATATACAGGGGCTCGGGGCGACCGCCGTCTGGCTTGGACCGATCTACAAGAACAAGCCCGTGCAGGGCCCGCCGGGCGAGGAATCGGCCGGCTATCACGGCTACTGGATCACCGACTTCACCTCCGTGGACCCGCATTTCGGCGACGAAGAGGCGATGAAGGCCTTCGTTGAGGCCGCCCACGCCAGAGGGATGAAGGTCTATCTCGACATCATCACCAACCACACCGCCGACGTGATCCTCCTGCGCGAATGTCACGATCCGGACTACAAAGGGCGAGATCGGCCTGAAACCGGCTGCCCGTACCGGTCTCTGGCGGATTATCCCTACACGACCAAGGGGGCGCCGAGCGGCGCCGGAATGAACCGGGGCTTCATGGGCGACGCGCCTGGCTTCCAGACAACCGACAACTTCGCGAATCTGAAACGCCCGGATTACGCCTACACCCCCTACATTCCGAAGGGCGAGGAAGCGGCGAAGGCGCCGGCCTGGCTCAATGATCCGATCTACTACCACAACCGCGGCGAAACGACCTGGACGGGCGAAAGCTCGAAATACGGAGACTTTTCGGGTCTAGACGATCTTTTTACGGAGCATCCACGCGTCGTCGAGGGTTTCATTGACATCTATAAGGACTGGATCACAAAATATCGAATCGATGGTTTCCGCATCGACACGGCGAAACATGTGAACGCGGCTTTCTGGAAAGAGTTCATCGCCGCTATGCTGATCCACGCCGAGGCGGAAAGGATCCCTGACTTCTACATTTTCGGCGAGGTCTACGATCCGGACCCGGTCGGCCTTGCGCCCTACACCCGAACCGATCGGTATCCGGCGGTGCTCGATTTCGCGTTTCAGTCGGCGGTGACGGACGTGATCGCACATGGCGCGCCTACGGAACGCCTCAACCGGCTCTTCTTCGCGGATGCGCTCTACGAAGGCGGCGAAGACGCCGCGGGCCGGTTGCCCGTCTTCGTCGGCAATCATGATATGGGCCGGTTCTCGACCTTCGTCAGGAACGCCCGTCCGGACGCGGACGAAGATGAGATCGCCGCCCGGGTTCTCCTCGGCCACGCCATGGCGTTTTTCCTGCGCGGCGTGCCGGTCATTTACTACGGCGATGAGCAGGGCTTCGTCGGCGACGGCGGCGATCAGGACGCCCGCGAGGATATGTTCCCGAGCCGCGTCGCGATCTACAACGACAACGACCTCCTCGCGACGGACGCGACGACCGCCGAGGACAATTTTGATACGGATCACCCGTTCTACCGCGCGATTTCCGGAATGGCGGAGATTTACCGCGAGCACGCCCCCCTGCGGCGGGGCCGGCAGATTGTTCGCCACTATGAAACGGCCCCGGCGACCCCGGAGGACGGCGGACTTTTCGCCGTCTCCCGTCTCGGCGCCGGCGGCGGCGAGCATCTGGTCGCTTTCAACGTTGCCGACCAGTCGAGGCGCGCGTACGTTTCCGTCGACGCCCGGTCTTCGACCTGGACGTCCGTTCATGGCGCGTGCGCGTCGCGGTCCGCGGCGGCGGGCTCCGTCTTCGTCGATGTCCCGGCCCTCGGGTACGTGATCTGCAAGTCGAACCCGTGGAGCTCCGAGCGATGAGCGCTGTCAGCGAACCTTTGCACGCGCCCTCCGCGGCGATCGATACGGAATGGTGGCGCGGCGCCGTCGTCTATCAGATCTATCCGCGGAGCTTTCGCGACGCGAACGGGGACGGCGTCGGCGATCTCGCCGGGATCACGGAACGGCTCGACTACGTCGCGAGCCTCGGCGTCGATGCGGTATGGATTTCGCCGTTCTTCAAGTCGCCGATGCGCGATTTCGGCTACGACGTTTCAGACTTCTGTGATGTCGATCCCATCTTCGGCGTCCTCGCCGACTTCGACGCGCTGATTGAAAAAGCCCGCGCCGTCGGCCTGCGCGTGATTGTCGATCAGGTCTATTCCCATACCTCGGATCAGCACGCCTGGTTCGCCGAAAGCCGGACGAACCGCACCAACCCGAAGGCGGACTGGTATGTCTGGGCGGACCCGAAGCCGGACGGAACGCCGCCGAACAACTGGCGCTCCGTCTTCGGCGGGCCGGCGTGGACCTGGGACAGCCGCCGCAAACAGTACTACCTGCACAACTTCCTCGCATCGCAGCCGGACCTCAATCTGCACAACGCGGAGGTTCAGGACGCCGTCCTCGATGTCGCGCGCTTCTGGCTCGATCGCGGCGTCGATGGGTTTCGTCTGGATGCCGTCAACTTTTTCCTCCACGATCAGGCGCTGCGCGACAACCCCCCGGCGCCGGAGGACGGCCGCCCGCGCAACCGCCCGTTCGACTACCAAGCCCACATCTACAACCAGTCGCACCCGGACGTCGCGACGATCCTCGAGCGCATCCGCGCCGTGACGGATGAGTATGGCGGCGTCTTCACTGTCGCTGAAATCGGCGACCCCAAGCCGCAATTGGAGATGCGGGCCTACACGGCCGGGGACAAGCGCCTCAACTCCGCCTACGGATTTGAATTTCTTTATGCGGGGGAAATCACCCCGGCTTTCGTTGAAAAGACCATCGCCGCCTTCGCGGACGGCGCGGCCGACGGCTGGCCCTCATGGGCGTTCTCCAATCACGACGCGCCGCGCGCCGTCAGCCGGTGGGCGACGGAAGAGAACCGGGACGCCGCCGCCCGGTGCTTCGCCCTCCTCCTCGCCTGCCTGCGCGGCAACGTGTTTCTTTACCAGGGCGATGAACTCGGGCTTCCGCAGGCGGATGTTCCGTTCGAGCGGCTGCAGGACCCTGAAGCGATCGCCAACTGGCCCCTGACGCTCGGCCGCGACGGCGCGCGCACGCCTATGCCGTGGACCCGCAATGCGCCGCACGCCGGCTTCTCAACGGCCGCCGACACCTGGCTTCCCGTCGATCCGCGCCACGCCGCCTTGAGCGCCGATGCGCAGGAGACCGACCCCGGCTCCGTCCTGAACGCGCACCGCTCATTTCTGAAGCTGCGCGCCGCCGCGCCGGCGCTGCGCACGGGCGATATCCGCTTTCTGCGCCAGAGCGACGCTGTCTGCGCCTTCGAGCGGTCGAGCGCCGATCAGACGCTCCTCTGCATGGTCAATCTGTCGGAAACCGCCGTCGACATCGCCGCGCCGGCCGGGCGCTGGCGCCGGCTGGCCGCGGCCAACCTCGACGACGGGACCTCGTCGCTTCCCTTGGCCTTGCCGCCCTTCGCGGGGTTCGTCGCTGAAAAAACCTGAGGCTCCTTCAGGCGCCGCAGGATTCCCGGACGATCAAGTCGGTAGGCAGACGTTCCGACGGAATATCCCGACCCGCCATGGCGCTCTTTAACTTCGACACCAGCAGGCGGCCGGCTTTCACCATGTCCTGAGCGATGGTTGTCAGCGCCGGTCGGGCGTATCGGGACGGAAAAATGTCGTCATATCCGACGACGGAGACGTCCTCCGGAACGCCGACGCCGTGCTTCATCAGCCCGCGCACGGCGCCGAGCGCAATGAGGTCGCTCGCCGCGACGATACCGTCCAAGGGCGTATCCTGCGCGATCATCTGCTCCACCGCCGCTTCGGCGGATTCAACTTCGAAATGCACGGGCGCGAGGAGGTCGTCCGTCGCTTCCAGCCCCGCCTCCTCCATCGCGTCGAGATAGCCGCGATAGCGCTGCAGGACCTCCGGCGCTTCGGTGTCCCCGAAGAACGCGATGCGCTTCCGGCCGAGACGCGCGAGGTGCAGGGTCGCGCGGCGCCCGCCCTTGATGTTGTCGCTGCCGACGGAGCAATAGCGCTGCCCGGGGAGCGCTGCGCCCCAGACGACGAACCGGGCGTCGGTCTCCGCCAGGCGGTTGAACCGTTCGTGCAGGAAGCTCTGGCCAAGGAAGATCACCCCCTCCGCGCGGCTGGACGCCATCAACTCCGTGAGATCGTGAAAATCTCGCGGAGCGAGGTGCGAAATGCAGATATCGGAGCCCGCCTCCCGCGCCGCCTCGCCGACGCCGCCGATCAGCTCAAGGAAGAACGGATCGGCGAGATCGCCTTTGCGCCCCTGCGGCGTCGGGATCACGACGCTGACTGTCGAGGTCGCGCCCGAGAGCATGGCGGGCATGTGCGGGCGAAAGGCGTAGTTCTGCTCCCGCGCGATGCGCCATATGCGCCGCTTCGTTTCTTCGTTGACAGCCGGGCTGTCGTTCAGCGCCCGCGAGACCGTGGCGATCGAAACGTTCGCAAGCTGAGCGAGGTCTTCCAGGCGGGCGCCGCGCTTCGCCATATGCACCTCCCTCAGTGGCCGGACGCGAGCGGCGCGACCTGCTCGGCGGATGCGTCATCCCGCACCATGAACGTCGCGGCCGCGGCGAGAAACATGCTGACGCCGCCGAGGGCGAGCGCATAGATCGTCTCTCCGCCGAACGCATTGCGCACGAACACGCCGAGAATGCT
>JBCBJX010000024.1:0-34318 GCA_038522735.1 Pseudomonadota bacterium | reverse complement strand
GGCTCCACGCCGACGAAACAATGGTGGAGGCGGTGCGCCCGCTGCCGCGACCCTCCGTCGCCGAGTTCTGGGACGTGTACGAAGTCAGCCGCGATGTCGGCGCCGTGCGGAACGACCATCCGGCTCTGATCGCACCCGCGGCGAAGCAGACGGACTTGTTTTGAGCTGCCTTGAACCCCTCTCCCAGAGGGAGAGAGGAAGAAATCACACCTCCAGAAACTCCTTGCGAAGATCGACGGTGGAGCGTGCGCCGACGTCCTTTTCATGCCGGTCCAACCATTCAGACGCCGCCTCGCGGCCGCGGTCGCGCAGATCGCAGAGAAACGCCCACTGGGTGTTGTATTTCGAGGCGAGGGAGAATTCCTTCAGGGACTGATCGGCCCGGATGGAGTGCAGATGGATGTCGCGCAGCTCGCCGCGCTTGTCCTCGTGCAGCCAGTCTTCGCGCAGAAGCTTCTGCACGAAGGCGACGGCCCGCATTTCTTTGATGAGCGCCGTGTTGAAGGAAATCTCGTTGATCCGGTTCAGGATCTCGCTCGGGCGCTTGGGGATCTCCTCCCGCTCGATCGGGTTGAGGTGCACGATGAGGATGTCGCGGGTGTCCACATCGTAAAAAAGCGGCCAGAGGGACGGGTTCCCCATATAGCCGCCGTCCCAGTAGGCGTCCTCGCCGATTTCGACCGCCTGATAGAGGAGGGGGAGGCACGCGGACGCGAGCACCATGTCGCGCGTCATCTCCTGCGTACGGAAGACCTTCACCTTCCCGGTTTTGACGTTCGTCGCCGAGATGAAGAGCTTCGTATGCTTGCACTGGCGCAGGGCCTCGAAGTCGATCTGCTCGTCCAGAATATCGCGGAGCGGATTGATCTTCAGGGGGTTGAAGTCATAGGGGCTGACCGAACGGGTGAAGTTCTCCATCGCCGAATAAGCGAGGAGGTGCGCCGGCTCCCACAGTCCCATAAACGCCTGGAAATAAGGGATGTCCTTCGCATATTCCGACGCGCCGTTATGGAGGTCCGCCGCCCACGGCGGATCGAACAGGCCGAAGCGCTCCTTCACCTTGCTGATGGCGTACCAGAAGGCGTGCAGCGCCTCGCGCGCGCCCTCAACGCTGTTCTTCGGCCCGCCCTGGTAATATCCGTGGGCGTAAGCGGCGGCGTTCATCGCCCCCGCGGAGGTCGCCGATATGCCGATAAAATCGAGCCGCCTGTCCTCCAGAAGCCGATCCATGACGCCCCAGGCGTAGGCTCCGTGCGCGCCGCCGCCCTGCAGGGCGAGGTTTATGGGTTTCTGGTTTTTCGCCACGGAGGTCTTCCGTTTACTGCGCGGTCCAGCCGCCCTCGACCGGCAGCGCCGCGCCGTTGACGGACGCGCCGGCGTCGGAGGCGAGGTAGAGCATGAGGCCGTTAAGGTGCTCGAAGGTGACGAACTTCTTCGTCGGCTGCGCTTTCAGGATCACCTCTTTCACCACCTCGTCCTCGGTCATGCCGCGGGCCCTCGCCGTGTCGGCGATCTGGTCCTTGACGAGAGGCGTCTCCACATAGCCGGGGCAGATGGCGTTGCAGGTGATGTTCTCTTCGGCGACTTCCAGCGCGACGGTCTTGGTGAGACCAAGCATGCCGTGCTTCGCGGCGACGTAAGCGGATTTGAAGGGCGAGGCGACGAGCCCGTGCGCCGAGGCGAGATTGATGATCCGCCCCCGCCCTTGAGCTTTCATGATCGGCACGGCGGCTTTGATCGTGTGAAAGGCGGAAGTGAGATTGATCGCGATGATCGCGTCCCATTTGTCCTCGGGGAACTCGTCGATGGGCGAGACCTTCTGGATGCCGGCGTTGTTGACGAGGATGTCGAGCTGGCCGAAGGCGTTCTTCGTTTCTGCGATCATGGCACGGATTTCATCCGGCTTCGTCATGTCCGCGCCGTTATAGAGGACGCGCACGTCGTTTTCCTTCTCGATGCGGGCCCGGTTCGCCTCAATTTCGTCAGCCTCGCCGAAGCCGTTCAGCATCACGTTCGCGCCGGCGGCCGCGAGGCCTTCGGCGAAGCCGAGGCCGATGCCGCTGGTCGATCCGGTGACGACCGCCGCCTGTCCTTCCAGAGTTTTCGCCATGGGGGTTCTCCTGGTCTCGCCGCCGCGGCGGCCGAAAAGCCTGTCGAAAAGTCCGATCACGCCGCTTTCGGCGCTGGCTGGGCGCGGGTGAACACCCAGTCCTCGTCGCTTGAGAGCGATTTGTCGTAGACGTAGCCGTCGCCGCGATAGTTCGTGAGGCTCGCGGCATCTTCGATCCGGTTCTCGATGATCCAGCGGGCCATCGCGCCGCGGGCGCGCTTGGCGTAATACATCAGGGAGCGGAGCTTGCCGTCCTTCTCATCCTTGAAGGCGGGCGTGATCACCCGCGCTTTCAGCGCGACGCGATCGACGGACTTGAAGTATTCGTTCGAGGCTAGATTGACGATCGTGTCGCCGCCGTTCGCCTTCAAAACGGTGTTGAGCTCCTTCGCGATCCGGTCGCCCCAGAAGGCGTAGAGATCGCCGCCGCGCTCGGTCTTCAGCTTGGTTCCCATCTCCAGCCGATAGGGCTGGATCGCGTCGAGGGGCCTGAGCGCCCCGTAAAGGCCCGAAAGGATGCGCAGGCGGTCCTGCGCATACTGAAGGTCGGCGTCTGACAGCGTCCCGGCTTCAAGCCCCTGATAGACGTCGCCGTTGAAGGCGAGGGCGGCGGCCTTCTCGCTCGCCGGCTTGCCGCGGGCCCTGAAGGCCTGAAAGCGCTCGTAATTGAGGTCCGCCAGCTTGTCGGAGATGCCCATCAGCCGTGAAAGATCGGCCCGCGACTGATCCTTGGCGACGGCGACGAGTTTCGCGGTCTCCGCCGAGAGGGCGGGTTTCGTCGTCTCAACGTCCGGCCTGGCGGCGTCGAAGTCGAGGTTTTTCGCGGGCGAGAGAAGAACAAGCATGGGTCGGCCTCCTGTCGGTTCGCCGGCGACATATCGCGTTCGGGCGGCCGGGCGAACCGGCCGCGCCGCGGTCAGTTCAGGAGATCTTTCAGAGCAGGCACGCTTTCAAGGGCGTTCATGAGGGCGCCTTCGCCCGCGTTCTCCTTCAGGAACCCGGCGACGACCGGCATCATCGATTTCGCCTGATCCATATCGAGACCGGAGTTCTGCAGCGCCGCCACCGCCGAAAACGCTGAGCCAGCCTTGTCGCCGAGGACGCCCGACAACGCGCCGGCGACGCCGCCGAGAAGGCCGCCGCCTCCGGACCCGCCGCCGAATTTCGAGGCGAGGTCCGCTGCGCCCGGCACGGCGTCGAAGAGTTGCGAGACCGCCGCGCCGTCGCCTTCTTTCTGGAGGAGGCCGAGGAGCGAGCCGAGCGCTTGTTCAGCGACGCCCCGGTCGAGGCCGATCTGCTCGACGATCCGCGCGATGAGTTGGTCGATCATAAGAAATCCCCTTCTGAGATTTGCGTCCTTAGGACGCGCGACGGGCGTTCGCCCGATCAGAGAACCTTGCCGGGGTTCATCATCCCCCGCGGATCGAGAGCGTCCTTCACCGCCTGCTGCATGGCAAGCTCCACGGGGCTTTTTCTCGCGGCGTTTTCGGCGCGCTTCAGGCGGCCGAGACCGTGCTCCGCGGAGATCGAGCCGCCCAGCGCAGCGACGACGTCGTGCACGGCCTGCTCGATATCATCGCCCACGGCGCGGAAGCGCTCTTCGGTCCAGTCGAGCGGTCTGCATACGTCATAATGGATGTTGCCGTCGCCGATATGGCCGAAGGCGATGATGCGGGCGCCCGGCGCGATGCGCAGGACTTCGCGGTCGGCGCGTTCGATAAGATCCGGCGTTTTCGAGACCGCCGTCGAGACGTCGCACTTCACGGCGAATCCTTCCGGTTTCATGCCGGCCGACATCTCATGGCGGAGCTTCCAGAGCGCCGCCGCCTGCGCGTCGTTCCGAGCGATGGTCGCGTCAGACACGAGGGCGCCTTCGACGCCGAGGGCGAGGGCGCTTTCCAGGCGCGCCGCCAGGCCCGACGCCTCCCCTGCAGAGAGTTCGACGAGGACGGACCAGGGCGACTGGGCCAGCGGATCGCTCGTATCCGGAACGTTCTTCAGCACCAACTCCAGCCCTCGGCGCCCGATGATCTCGAAAGACGAGGCGAGACCGCCGGTCGCGTCTTGCACGAGGGCGAGAAGATCGACCGCTGCGCCCGGGGAGGGGACGGACGCCCAGCCGACCGCCGTCTCCTTCGGCCGCGGGAACAGTTTAAGGACGGCGCCGGTGACGATCCCGAGGGTCCCTTCCGCGCCGATGAAGAGGTGCTTTATGTCGTACCCGGTGTTGTCCTTGCGGAGCGCCCGGAGTCCGTTCCAGATCTCGCCAGCAGCGGTCACGACCTCCAGCCCCAGCACCAGATCGCGCATGTTCCCATAGCGGAGGACGTTGACGCCGCCGGCGTTGGTGGAGACGACGCCGCCGATCTGACAGGTCCCTTCCGAGCCGAGGGAGAGCGGGAAGAGCCGGTCGACGTCCGCCGCCGCAGCCTGCGCCGCCGCCACGGTGACGCCGGCCTCCACGGTCATGGCGCCGCCCGCCGCGTCCACCTCGCGGATGCGCGTCATCCGCCGCAGGGTCATCAGGATTTCGTCCTTGAACGGGATTTGCCCGCCGACGAGCCCGGTATTGCCGCCCTGCGGCGTTATTGCGATCCCGGCCCCGGCGCAGAGGCGAACGACCCTCGCGACGTCTTCGGTGGAGGCCGGCGCGACGACCAGAGGCGTCTCCCCCCGCCACCGCCCCCGCCATTCCTCCAGGAGGGGCGCGCGATCGGCGCCGTCGAGTACGCCCTTGGGGCCGAGCACAGCGCGGATTTCGTCGATGGCGGCGGATGCATCTGTCATCTTCTGAACTTAAGCCGCGGGAGGTCCGCTGTCACGGTGGGCCGCCGCCCACGCCTCGCCGCGTGCGGCGGCCGGTTTGCGCAGCGGACGAGTTGTGCGAAACAAAGCGCCCGCATGTCCGCGGAAAAGACGAGGGGGAATCGATATGATGAGAATACTGATACTCACAGCAGCGCTCGCCGCCTGCAGCGCCGAAGGCGGAACCGACGTCGCCGACCGCAATAAGGAACTGGCGCGCGGGTTCTACGAAGACCTCTGGTTCTCTCAAAATACGGACGAATACGCCCGCTACGTCGCCGACACCTACGTCGTGCACGATCTCGGCCCCCGCAAGGGCGTGACCGAGACCGCGATCGAGCAGAAAAAAATCGCGGACCTGTTCCACAGCTTCGGCGAAATGACCGGCGAAATCGACTATCAGATCGCCGAAGACGACAAAGTCGCGACCCGCTGGTTCATCTCGCTGGAACCGAACGAACAGGCGGGCGCCGTGGGCATGCGGCCGGTCGACCGCGTCGCGATCATCAACGTTTTCCGGTTCAACGAGGACGGAAAGATCGTCGAAATCTGGAACCACCGCCACGACCCGGAACTGCCGCAACCGCCGGGCGATGATCCGGTGGCGCGTTGAAGGAAAAGCCGGGAGAGCGCGCGCTCTCCCGGATCAACGTGCCTTAGAGAATAATCTGGTCCTCCGTCGGCATATACCCGTTGGCGAAGACAATGGCGCCGTCCGGAACCTGATCGCCGTCGATGTCGAACTGCAGGACGACGTCGTCGCCGTTCATCACGAAGCGGGCCTGCTGGCCCTGGCCGGTGAACTGCTGGCCGGCGCTGAGGAGGATGAACGCATCGTCCGCACCCCCGGGAACAGCGTCGATCCCCGACAGATCGAGGATGTCGTCGACGCCGAAATCGTTGATGCGGTCGGAATCCTGGCCGCGCCCGGTGTCGCCGTCGTCATACCGGAAAACATCCGCTCCCGTCCCGCCGACCATGACGTCCGCGCCGGCGCCGCCGTCGAGGATGTCGTTGTCCGCGAACCCGAAGAGCACGTCCGCACCGTCGCCGCCGTCGAGGGTGTCGGCGCCGCCGAACCCTCTGAGGTCGTCGTTTCCGTCGAGACCGCGCAAGGTGTTGGCGTTCACGTCGCCTTTGATGGCGTCCGCAAGGTCGGAGCCGATGATGTTCTCGACATTGAGCACCGTATCGCCGCTCGCGTCTCCGCCGACGCCGTAGCCGACGCCCGTGCGGAAATCGAGCGTGATCCCGGCGGTCGACCCCTCATAGCTCGCCCAATCGTCGCCGAGCCCGCCATTGATGAGGTCCGCGCCGGCGCCGCCTTCAATAGAATCATCTCCGTAGCCGGAGCGGATGATGTCGTTTCCAGCGCCGCCGAAGATAGGACCAAGCGCGAGGCCGCCGAAACCGTTGAACATATCATCGCCGGAGGCGAGCACGACTTCCCCGTCGATGAGGCCGCTGTTCGTGATCTGGGATCCTGTTGAGCCGAACATCTCGACACCGCCCGAAACGACGCCGGTGTTCGTGAAATCAATCGAGCTGCTGAACGTTTCGATACGCCCAGCGATTTCCCCCGAATTGTTCAGTGTAACGTTTTCACTGTCTAAAATCTCGATTCCGATCGAGCCGTCGAGCCCATAGATCAGGCCCGTATTGATCAGCTGGAAATTATCGCTGTTATCAACATATGCGCCGGCGCCAATGGAGGAGAACGCCCCAAGAATACCGGCGTTAAAAATATTGCCGTCATCCGCGTTAAGAAAGAAGGTGCCCCAACCGCCGGTGGCCTCGCCCAGGTTGTTCAGCCAACTGTTGGAGCCTTGGAGAAAGATCGCAGCCCAATCCCCATCGATGTTGCGTACGACGCCCGTCGAGCCGATGGTCAACTCGTTGTTTCCGACGCCTAAGTCGGTCCCGACCAGCCGGATCCCGTTGTTGTCGCCGATGACGGCGCCATCAACGACGAGAGAGATGTTGCTGTCTGTCGAACCAGCATTTTTGATCGCGTGATCATTAGTGCTGTAGATGACTGCGCCGGGCAGCACGTATGCATCATTGAAGACGGACAGGGTCTGCTGAGAGCTGCTGGACGTTAGGATGACGGTGGTCATTGAGGTTTCTCCCCTTTTCAGCGGGCGCATTCCGCCCGCTGAAAGGAGAGCGTGCGAACGGGCGAATTGTCAAAAGCCGCCCGTCTGCGCGTCTCGCTGCTAAAGGATGATCTGATCCGTAGTCGGCATATAGCCGTTGGCGAAGGTGATGGCTGCGTCGGGGACCGCGTCCCCGTCGATATTGAGTTGCAAGACGACGGAGTTGCCGTTCATAACGAACCGCTCCTGCTGGCCCTGTCCGGTGAAAGCCTGCCCGAAGCCGAGCAGGATGAAATGATCGTCCTCGCCGCCGGGGAGAGCATCGATGCCGGAGAGATCGAGAATGTCGTCGACATCGAAGTCGTTGATGCGGTCGGAATCCTGTCCGCGTCCGGTGTCGCCGTCGTCAAAGCGGAAAACATCCGCTCCCGTCCCGCCAACCATGATGTCCGCGCCGGCGCCGCCGCTGCACGTGTCACCGTTTGCATCTGCGAGGCCGCGCTAATCGACGCGCACGCCGTTCAAATGGGCGCCGCCACAAGCGCTAGAGAATGATCTGGTCCGCAATCGGCGTAAAGTTGTTCTCGAAAATGATGCGGCCGTCTTCGGCGCCGTCTCCGTTGGTGTCGAACACCAGAACGCGATTGCCGTCGAGGAAGTTGATCCGCGCTTCGCCCGCCGTTCCGGAAAAGCCGACGCCCTGGGCGAGCAGGGTGAAGGCCTGATCGCCCGCCTGGGTGACGTCCGCGTCGATACGCGAAAGATCGATTATGTCGAGGGCGTCGAAATCGACGATCCGGTCTCCGCTGCCGACAAACTTGCCGATGTCGCCGTCGTCGAAAATGAAGATGTCGGCGTAGTCGGCGCCGCCAGTCTCTTCATCTCCATACATACGGTCCGATCCCGCGCCGCCGATGATCCTGTCCTCGCCCGCGTCGCCGATCAGCGCGTCGCCGCCGCCGCCGCCTTGCAGAACGTCGTTCCCGCCGAAGCCGCGGAGGCTGTCGACATTGCCCCCGCCATCCAGGGTGTTGGCCCCGTCGTTCCCAAAGAGTTCGTCGTAAAAGTCCGTGCCGACGATGTTTTCAACCTGGTGCAGAATATCGCCGTCTGCATCGCCGCCGCGTCCGACGGCGAAGTCGTTCCGCAGGTCGATGCGCACGCCCGCTGCGGATCCCTCATAGCTCGCGGTGTCGTCGCCCTTGCCGGCGTGGATGAAGTCCGCCCCGGAACCGCCGATGATGAAGTCGTCTCCGTATCCGGACCGGATCTGGTCGTTCCCTGCGCCGCCGTCGATCAGGCCCGTCACCCGCCCGCCAAAGCCGTTGAGGGCGTCGTCGCCGTCGCCCAAGCGCACCGCGCCGTCGATCAGACCGGAATTGGCGATTTCGTCGGCGTACGCATCGAGCCATACATCTCCTTGGATGAAGCCGTCGTTCGAAACGTCGTCGACACCGCCTTCGGAAAAGAGGGCGACGCCGCCGGACAGGATCTCGCCGGTGTTTTGGAGGACGAACAGGTCGCCCGACGACTTGCCTTTGGCGTCGCCCGACAGCACCGACGCAATGGTGGCGAGCGCAGACGCGTTCGACGGGTCCGTCAAATCGATGTCGAAAGCAAGGTCTGCGGACGATATGACGCCGATGTTGGTGATGGTGTCGATGGCGTTCGATACGCGGATCGCGCTTGTAACACCGCCCGGCCCGGAGATTCCGAAAATTCGAGACGTGAAGATCGACCCTGTATTGACGATTGAGCTTTCTTCAGCGTCGTCGAGATTGATCGCCCAGCCCCGCGAGGAGCTGATTTCGCCTTCGTTGGTGATCTGGTAAAATGCGTCGGTCGAAGCGTTGTCGGACCGCAGCCGGAGGCCGTCCTGGTTTGCGCCGTGGACCAGCCCGTCGTCGGTGATCGAAATGCGAAAGATGGTGGATGCGCCCGGCGAGCCCGCCGTGTCGTCGTCCAGCCAGATCCCGTTTTCGTCGCCGACAATCGCGCCGTTCGCAATGATCGCAAGGTTCTGCAGCGACGTCGTGCGCACCGCCGTGTCCGTGGTGGAAACAAGCGAGACGCCGGTCGCGACATAAAGCGTGTTTTTTTCATCGGGATCACCGAGGTTGAACACGGAATTATCGACTCCGACTCCCGCGGAAACATCATTTTGGTCAATGAACAGAATGGTCACGCGCGCATCTCCCCTGGCTGCGTGCGTAGAGATAAATCAAAGGTTAAAATTGTAAACCCTTTTAACGCTTGCCCGCTGCAGACGGTCGTTGATCGCCTCGCCGAGGCTTGTTTCCGGAACCGGCGCGACGGCGATCGTCGTGATGTCGGGCGCATCGAGGTCGCGCAGCATACAGAAGAGATTGGCGGCCGCTTCGCGCAGGTCGCCGGCGGGGGAAAGGTCGAGGTCCGCGCCGGGCGTTCCCCCGAAGCCGAGGAGAGCTTCGCCGGGGCGCCTCTTCTCTGCATGGAGACGGACGCGGGCGCGGGGGGCGTAGTGGCTTGTCAGCATGCCGGGCGCCGACGGCCTGTCGCCGGCCGGCGCCGGGTCCTCCAGCGGCCCCGCGATCGCTTCCAGGTTCTCGCGGGAGAGCCCGCCGGGGCGCAGCAGAACGCCCCGATCGCCGCGGGCGTCGACGATGGCGCTCTCAAGGCCGACCGTACACGGACCGCCGTCGAGGATGAATTCGACGCGGTCGCCGAGGCCGTCCGCCACATGCGCCGCCGTCGTCGGCGAGACGGCGCCCGAACGGTTGGCGCTCGGCGCGGCGAGCGGGCCGCCGAACGCGTCCAGCACGGCGCGCGCGACCGGATGCGCCGGGACGCGTACGCCGACGCTGTCGAGCCCGGCCGTCGCAAGGTCTGAGATCGCGCCCGGGCGCTTCTCCAGCACTAGCGTCAGCGGCCCCGGCCAGAAGGCGTCGGCGAGGCGCGCGGCGAGGGGGGTGAAGACCGCGACGCGCTCCGCCGCGGCCCGGTCCGCGACATGGGCGATCAGCGGGTTGAAGCGAGGCCGGCCCTTGGCTTCGTAGATCCGGGCGACCGCCTCGCCCGAGCGCGCGTCCGCGGCGAGCCCGTAGACGGTCTCCGTCGGCAGGGCGACGAGGCCGCCCGCGCGCAGGATCTCCGCGGCGCGGGCGACGGCTTCGGGGCTCGGTTGAACGATCATCGCGCGCTTATAGCGACAACGCGCGCAGGCATCGACTGGCGTCGGCGCTGGCCGCGGGCCCCGCGCGGGCGGTATGCTTGGCGCGATTGTCGAGCAGACCTCAGGAGGTCCCCATGAGCTTCGCCACCCCCGTTCGCGACATGCGCTTCGCCCTGATGCATCAGGCGGGCTTCGGCGCCGTGATGAGCTCGGGCGCGTTCCCGGACCTCAATGACGACCTCCTGCAGGCGGTGACGGAGGAGATGGCGAAATTCTCCGACGGGGTGATTGCGCCCCTGAACGAGGACGCCGACCGGATCGGTTCCTCCATCGAGAACGGCGTCGTGCGCACGGCCCCCGGCTTCAAGGAGGCCTACGCTCAATATGTCGAGGGCGGATGGATGGGGCTCTCCATGCCGGAGGAGTTCGGCGGGCAGGGGCTGCCGGAATCGCTCTCGCTCCTGAACATCGACGCCCTCAACGCCGCCTGCATGGGCTTCGCCATCGGCCTGACGCTGACGACCGGCGCCATCAAGGCGATCCTGCATGCGGGGTCCGACGATCTGAAAGCGACCTACCTGCCGAAAATGGTCTCAGGCGAATGGACCGGCTCCATGAATCTCACGGAGCCCCAGGCGGGTTCCGATCTTTCCGCCGTTCGCTCAAAGGCCGAACCCGTCGGCGACGGGCGCTATAAAATCACCGGGAACAAGATCTGGATCACCTATGGCGAGCACGATATGGGCGAGCAGGTCGTCCACCTCGTCCTCGCCCGTCTGCCGGACGCGCCGGAGGGAACGCGCGGCATCTCCATGTTCCTCGTCCCGAAGCGCTTCGTCGGAGACGACGGCGCCCTTGGTGCCCGGAATGATCTGAAATGCACCGGGATCGAGCACAAAATGGGCCTGCACGGATCGCCCACCTGCTCCATGAGCTATGGCGACAACGGCGAGTGCTATGGCTGGCTGGTCGGCGAAGAGAACCGCGGCCTGCAGAACATGTTCGTGATGATGAACTCCGCCCGTCTCGATGTCGGCGTGCAGGGCGTCGGGATCGCGGAACGCGCCTTCCAGCGTGCCCTCGCCTTCGCGCTCGATCGCAAGCAGGGCCGCGCGCCGGGCGTCAAAACCGGCGACATGGTGCGGATCTACGAGCACCCGGACGTCAGGCGGATGCTCTACACCCAGAAGGCGATGATCGAAGCCTCCCGCGCCATCTGCTACGCAGAAGGCGTCGCCATCGATCGGGCGCATACGGCGGAGACGGAGGAAGAGCGGGCCGCTGCGAAGGCCCGCGAGGAGCTGCTGACCCCCATCGCGAAGGCCTTCTCCACCGACCGGGCGAACGACGTGACGTCTCTCGGCGTGCAGGTGCACGGAGGGATGGGCTTCATTGAGGAGACCGGCGCCGCCCAGCACATGCGCGACGCCCGCATCGCGGCGATCTATGAGGGCACCAACGGCATCCAGGCGATCGATCTCGTCGGCCGCAAGCTCGGCATGGGCGGCGGGAAACTCGTCCGCGATCTCCTCGACGAGGCGCGCGAGACGGTCGCTGACCTGAAAGCGAAGTCCCATGAGGATCTCGGCGCAATCGGCGACGGGCTGAAGCGCGAGATCGAGACCGTCGCCGGGACGACGGACTGGCTCGTTGAAAAGAACGCCAACGGAATAGAGGACGCGCTTGCAGGTGCGACGCCGTACCTCAAGCAGCTCGGCCTCGTCGCCGGCGCCCACTATCTCGGCCGCGGCGCCCTTGCAGCGGCCAAAGCCGCCGAGGCGGGCGACGATCCGAAGTTCCACGGGAGCAAGGTGGCGATCGCCCGGTTCTATGCGGACAATCTGCTGCCCGAGGCCGGCGCCCTCGGGCGCATTGCGACGGCCGGGGCGGGCACGGTCGCGCCGATCGATCCGGAGCTGATGACCGGGTGAGGGAGGGCGGTTCGCAGACCGGCGCTTCGTCGCCATCCTTCGAGACGCCTCGCTGCGCGAGGCTCCTCAGGATGAGCGGTGCGCTTGTCGCAAGGGGAAAAATTCTCATCCTGAGGAGCGGCTGCAAGCCGCGTCTCGAAGGATGGCCGCGCAGTACGATGACGGGCTGACGTACGATGACGGGCTGACGCTCGTTCCGGTATTATCGATAGATGAGGAAGCGAGGGCGCTGTGACCTACACCGGAAAATGTCTCTGCGGCGCGACGTCCTTCGTCGCGAAAGGCGAGCCGGACGGTCCGCACGCGTGCCATTGCGAGATGTGCCGGCGCTGGAACGGCGGGCCGTTCTTCGGGGTCACCTTCTCGGGCGGGGCCGATATCGAGGGGCCCGTCTCCTGGTACGCTTCGTCCGACTGGGCTGAGCGGGGCTTCTGCTCCGCCTGCGGCGCGGCGATGTTCTACCAGTTTCGCGACGGAAGCCATTTTAACTCGGCCCTCGGCTTTCTTGACGATCCGGACCGGTTCGGCCCGTTGAAGATGCACATTTTTTACGATGAGAAGCTCGCCGCCTGCGCATTCGCCGACAACGCGCCAAAGCTGACGGCGGCGGAGACGATCAAAATGTTTAGCGGCGAGGCATAAGGAGGAATAGATGACGTCCCTATCCGGAAAGACCCTCTTCATCACCGGCGCGAGCCGGGGGATCGGCCTTGAGATCGCGAAGCGTGCGGCGCGGGACGGGGCGAACATCGTCGTCGCCGCCAAGACCGCAGAGCCGCACCCGAAGCTGCCGGGGACGATCTATTCCGCCGCGGAGGACATCGAGGCCGTCGGCGGCAAGGCGCTGCCGCTCATCGTCGACATCCGCTCCGAAGAACTGGTGTTCGAGGCGGTGGCGAAGACCGTCGCCCATTTCGGCGGGATCGACGTCTGCATCAACAACGCCTCGGCGATCAATCTGACGGGGACGGAAGACCTGGAGATGAAGCGCTGGGATCTGATGCACCAGATCAACGCGCGGGGAACCTTCCTCGTCTCCAAGGCCTGCATCCCGCACCTCAAAAAAGCCGAAAACCCGCATGTTCTCATGCTGTCGCCGCCCCTCGACATGAGCCCGAAATGGTTCGCGCCGCATGTCGCCTACACCATGGCGAAATACGGCATGTCGCTCTGCGTCCTCGGCATGCATGAGGAGTTCCGCAAGGACGGGATCGCCTTCAACGCCCTCTGGCCGCGCACGGCCATCGCGACGGCGGCGGTCGAATTCGCTCTCGGCGGCGACGCGATGATGAAGGCCTCGCGTACGCCGGAAATCCTCGCCGACGCGGCGCACTTGATCCTCACCAAGAGCGCCCGCGAATTCACCGGCAATTTCTGCATCGACGACACGCTGCTCTACGAGCACGGCGTCACGGACTTCGAGAAGTACCGCGTGGATGCGACCCAAAAGCTCGCCCCGGACTTCTTCGTTCCAGACGACGCGACCCCGCCGCCGGGCGTCGCGGAGACGATGATCGATGTGGCGTCGCTGGCGGGGCTTTAGCGTTCCTTCTCCCCTCTCCCGCAGGGAGAGGGGCTTTAAGAGCGTCTCACCCCTTCTTCCGCCGCCGGAACACCAGCCGCGCCAGCCACCACAGGATTGGGGCGCCGACCACCAGGAACGGGATCGCGGCGACGACGATGGTGATGACCGTCGCGACGCTTTCGATGAAGACCCCGAGCGCGCCGGTGACTGCGTCGCCAAGGGGCGCGAAGACGCCGCGGGAGACCGCTTTCGGCTGGCTCGAATAGGAAATGTTGAGGACCGACATGTCGACGCGCTGGCGCATGACGGCGAGGCGCGAGGCGGTGGCGTCCAGTTCGCCCTGCACGCGGGCGAGTTCGCGTTCCACGTCGAGCAGCTCCTTCACCGAGCCCGGACGGTTTTCGAGGATCGTCTGCAGACGGTCGCGCAGCGTGGTGAGCGCCTTCACCCGCGCTTCGGTGTCGACGATCTGCCGGGTGAGGTCGTCGGCGTTCATGGTCGTGGAGGTGAGGCGCCCGCCCGCTTCTTCGGCGTCCGCGGCGAGCCCGGCGCGGAAATCGGCGAGCCAGTCCGGCGCGGCGCGCAGGTTGAGCGAGGCCCAGGCGTAGTCGCCGTTTTCCGAGACGTTCGATCCGAAGACGACGCAGAGCTTCGGCCCCGCGGCGCGGCACGCCCGTTCGTGCGCCGCCATCAGCGGGCGGACGGCCTCCGCCGGCGTCTGGATCTCCGCGCCATAGGTGTAGGCGAGGAGAAGTCCGGCGCTTGCAAGCTCGTCCTCCTTCGGCGCCGGCGCTATTTCCGCCTGAAAGCGCGCGCCCGCCAACACGTCTTCGGCGAGAGGCGCGGGCGCGGCGACCGGACCGGCGCTGTCGGTCTCGATGACTTCGGTCGAGCTCTCCCCGCAGGCTGCGAGCGCCAAGGCGGCCGCGAGGGCGGCGATCATTGAAACGATTTTGCGCATGGCGTCGGCCCCATCCGGACGAGCGAGATTTATTGCACGCCGCATCGCCCTCAAAAAGCGCGAAAGTGGGGAGAAAACGCGGCCGGGCGGCGGCTTCTCACGGGCGGCTGGCGTCTCCTGCGGGCGCGAATGAGTTCATAGAGGCCGGCGTTCGCTTTATCTCTCCGCCGAAATCGAAGAGGACCGCCATGCTGCTCTATTCCCACGCCGTCTTCGGCCGCCACGAAGTCCCGCCCGGTCACGCCGAGCGGGCCGAGCGCTATGGGGCGGTGACGGCGGCGCTGGCTGAGGACGCCTTCGCCGGTCTGGAGCGCCGGGAGGCGCCGATTGGCGACTGGGCGGCGATCGAGCGCGCCCATGCGGGCCTTCACGCCGCCGCCGTGAAGGCCTCAGCGCCGCAAGAGGGGCTCGTCCAGCTCGACGCCGACACCTTCATGGGGCCGCATTCGCTGGACGCGGCGATGCGGGCCGTCGGGGCGGCGTGCGCGGCCGTCGACGCGGTCGCGGGCGGGGAGGGCGACCACGCTTTCTGCGTCACGCGCCCGCCCGGCCACCACGCGACGCCGGACAAGGCGATGGGCTTCTGCGTCTTCAATACGGTCGCCGTCGCCGCGTTCCATGCGCGCGCGGTCCACGGCCTGCAGCGGGTGGCGGTCGTCGATTTCGACGTCCACCACGGCAACGGAACCCAGGACATCTTCTGGGACGACGCCGACGCTTTCTTCGCCTCCAGCCATGAGTGGCCCCAGTACCCCGGCACCGGAACCGAGGACGAGACCGGCGCCCACGGCAACATCGCCAACGCCCGGCTTCAGACCGGCACGGGCTCGCTCGCCTTCCGCAAGGCGTGGGAGACGCGGCTTCTGCCGGCGCTCGACGCCTTCGCGCCGGACATCGTCTTCATCTCCGCGGGTTTCGACGCCCACGAAGCCGACCCCCTCGGCGGCCTCGCCCTCGCTGAGGACGACTACGACTGGGCGACCCGGGAGATCGCCGCCGTGGCGAAGGACCGCTCCGGCGGCCGCGTTGTTTCATGCCTCGAGGGCGGCTATGACCTCGCCGCAACCGCGTCGAGCGCCGCCGCCCATGTCCGCGCGCTCGCCGAAACCGAGTGATCTCAGGGGCGCGAAGGTCTTCCATGTCCGGACGCATCATCACCGCCCGCCACGGGCGTCCGGATCTGTCGCGCGAGGTG
Source organism: Pseudomonadota bacterium (assembly GCA_038522735.1). Lineage (GTDB taxonomy): Bacteria > Pseudomonadota > Alphaproteobacteria > Caulobacterales > Parvularculaceae > JBCBJX01. The sequence goes on along the minus strand of JBCBJX010000024.1, from coordinate 18,544 downwards.
CGGCTCACCGCGAAAGAGTACGACGCCTGGTGGGCGACCTATGAGGAGACGGGCCTCCACGCCGACGAGGCGCCGCCGGACGCCCTTGTCCGGATCGCCGCGGACGCCGCTCACCTCTGGTCGTCCGTGCGCCCCCGCGCCGTCGAGACCGCGCGCCACGCCGCCGGCTTCGAGCGCGAGCCGGTTCAGGATCCGCTGTTCGTCGAGATGCCGCTGCCGGCGCCGCCCCTCCCGGGTCTTCGCCTCGCCGCCGGCCAGTGGAACGTCCTCGCCCGCCTGTTCTGGATCGGCGGCTATGCGCCCCCCGGCGTCGAAAGCCACGCCGCGGCGTGGCGGCGGATCGGGAAAGCGGCCGGGCGGCTCGAGGAAGGGGCGGGCGACGGCGACGTCCTTCTGTGCGCCCACGGCTATTTCAACTGGATGCTGGACAGGCATCTGCGTCGCGCCGGCTGGCGGCGCGCGGAACGCTCCGGCGGAAATCGCTATTGGTCCTATCGCATTTACGAGCCGCGCGGCGTAAAAGCAGCGGCTCCCGCGCCGGAGCTCGCCTGAGGCGGGCGCCGCGCCGCGATCGACTGCTGATCCGCCGGCGCGTCCCAAACCACGAGGAGCCTATGGCCCGTTCGCAACAGACGGATGACAATCTGTCGTCTCTCAGCTTTGAAAAGGCGCTCGCCGAGCTTGAGGACATCGTCTCGAAACTGGAATCCGGCGACGCGCCGCTGGAGGAATCGATCGCCCTGTACGAGCGCGGCGCGAAGCTGAAGGCAAGGTGCGAAGCTGCGTTGCGCTCAGCGAAGGAGAAGATCGAGGCGATCAGCCTCGGCGAGGACGGAGCGCCCTCGGCCAAGGCTGCGACGTTTGATTAAGGCGCCGCTGCTCACACCGGCTTGATTTCGCCACATCGCACAAAAAGTCTAAGTCCGTTTTGTTTTGGTCGAAACGACCGCCCCGCCCGAAGGAAACTCTTATGACCGTCGATACGCCGCTGCTCGATACGGTGAAGGATCCGGCCGACCTGCGCCAGCTGAAGCGCGATCAGCTCCGACAGCTCGCCGACGAGTTGCGCGCGGAGATGATCGACGCGGTCTCCGTCACCGGCGGACACCTCGGCTCCGGCCTCGGCGTCGTGGAGCTGACGACGGCGATCCATTACGTCTTCAACACGCCGGACGATCGCCTCGTCTGGGACGTCGGCCACCAGTGCTATCCGCACAAGATCATCACGGGGCGCCGGGACCGCATCCGCACGCTCCGCCAAGGCGGCGGGCTCTCCGGCTTCACTAAGCGTTCCGAGAGCGAGTACGACCCCTTCGGCGCGGCGCACGCTGCGACGTCCATTTCCTCCGCCCTCGGCATGGCCGTCGGGCGCGATCTTCAGGGCCGGGACAATCACTCCATCGCCGTCATCGGCGACGGCTCCATGTCCGCCGGGATGGCCTATGAGGCGATGAACAACGCCGGGTCCGACGCCCGCAAATTTGTCGTCATCCTGAACGACAACGACATGTCGATTGCTCCGCCGGTCGGGGCCATGTCCGCCTATCTCGCCCGCGCCGCGTCCTCCGGCGTCTATCAGGGCTTCCGCAACTTCTCCAAGCAGTTGGTGAAAAACCTCCCGAAAAGCCTGCAGGAACTCGCCCGGAAGGGCGAAGAGTATGGTCGCGGCATGTTCACGGGCGGCACGCTCTTCGAGGAGATGGGTTTCTATTATGTCGGCCCGATCGACGGCCACAATCTCGACCATCTCGTGCCGGTTCTCGAAAACGTCCGCGACATGAAGGACGGTCCGGTCCTGGTCCACGTCGTGACGGAGAAGGGCAAGGGCTACGAGTTCGCCGAAAAGGCGGGCGACAAATATCATGGCGTCGCAAAGTTCGACGTCGTCTCCGGCAAACAGCACAAGCCCGCCCCGAACGCGCCAAGCTATACCGGCGTCTTCGCGAAATCCCTCATCGAACATGCGAGGACGGACGATCGGATCGTCGCGGTGAATGCCGCCATGCCCTCGGGCACGGGCCTCGACAAGTTCGCGAAGGAGTTCCCGAACCGCTGCTTCGACGTAGGCATCGCCGAGCAGCACGCGGTCACCTTCGCCGCAGGCCTCGCGACCGAAGGGATGCGCCCCTTCGCGGCGATCTACTCAACTTTCCTGCAGCGCGGCTATGACAGCGTCGTCCACGACGTCGCCCTGCAGAACCTTCCTGTCCGCTTCCCCATCGACCGCGCGGGCCTCGTCGGCGCGGACGGCGCGACCCATGCGGGCTCCTTCGACACAGCCTATCTCGGCTGCCTGCCGAACTTCGTGCTGATGGCGTGCTCGGACGAAGCGGAGCTGATGCACCAGGTGGCGACAGCGGTCGAATACGATGACGGCCCGATCGCCTTCCGCTATCCGCGCGGCGAGGGGATCGGGATCGAACTTCCGAACATCGGGACGCCGCTGGAGATCGGCAGAGGCCGGATTATCGAGGAAGGCTCAAAAGTGGCTATCCTCTCCTATGGCGCGCGCATGCAGGAGGTGATGAAGGCGGCTGAAATGCTCGGCGCCCAGGGGCTTTCGACGACGGTCGCCGATGCGCGGTTCGCGAAGCCCCTCGACCACGATCTCGTCCGCCGCCTCGCAAAAGAGCATGAGGTGCTGGTGACGATTGAGGAAGGCTCGGTCGGCGGCTTCGGCGCGTTCGTTCTTCACTTCCTCGCCGACGAAGGCGCTCTCGACGGCGGGCTGAAAGTCCGTACCATGACGCTTCCGGACGTCTTCCAGGATCACGACAAGCCGGCCGCCATGTACGTTCAGGCCGGCCTCGATGCGGAAAGCATCGTGCGCACTGCGATGACCGCGCTCGGTCAGGATTTCGTCGCCGAAGCCTTCCGCGCCTGATCCGGGGCGCGAATGCGCCTCGACCAGCTTCTCGTCGCCCGCGGCGATTTCGAAACCCGCGCCCAGGCGCAGGCCGCGATCAAGGCCGGGGCCGTGCGCGTGAACGGCGCGCCGGCCCTGAAGCCGAGCCAGACCCCGCCGCCTGACGCCTTGATCGAGGCTGAAGCGCCGCATCCGTGGATTTCGCGCGGCGGCGTCAAGCTCGCCGCCGCGATCGACGCTTTCAACATCGATCCCGCCGACCTTGTGTGCCTCGATCTCGGCGCGTCGACCGGCGGGTTCACGGACGTTCTCCTCTCCCACAGCGCCCGGCGCGTCTACGCTGTCGATGTCGGCCGCGACCAGTTGCATCCGCGCATCGCCGCGGAGGAGCGCGTCGTCCGGCTGGACGGGGTGAACGCAAAGGATCTGACCGCAGATCTGATCCCGGAGCCGATCGACCTCCTGGTCTGCGACGTCAGCTTCATCAGTCTCCTGAAGGCCGCCTCTCGAGCGATGGCGCTCGTGCGGCCGGGCGGCGCCATGGTCGCGCTCGTGAAGCCGCAGTTCGAGGTCGGCCGGGAACATCTCGGCAAAGGCGGGATCGCCGGCTCCGAGGCCGCCAAGCGCGCTGTCGCTAATGTGCGGGCCGGGATCGCGAGCGAGCCCGGATGGATCGACCGGGGCCTTGTCGAGAGCCCGATCGCCGGCGGCGACGGCAACCGGGAATGGCTCGTCCATCTTGTCCGGTCCTAGAGACGTGCTGATCACGAAACGCAAACCACGGAGAAACCCGATGCGAAAATTCTCCATCATCGCCAGCGTGTTGCTACTGAACGCGTGCGCTTTTGAGCGCGAGTATGTCAAAACGCCTCTGAACGTCGTTGGGGATGAGAGAAGGATCCGGATCGACCTGCGCGACGATGTCGATCCGCCGTACAAGAACAGACGTCTGCGCAAGCCTTATGTGGCGGACGGACGCATTTGCGGCTTTACCGAAAACAACGATTGCCTGTGTTACGTCCTCGAAGACGTCGCAGCAGCGTCGACGGAACGTCGCGGGCGCTTCAAGCCCGGGGAGACCGCCAGTAATGCGGTCGCCGTCGTCGTACTCGCCCCGGTCGCGGTGCTCGCTTGGACATTGAAAATCGTCGCCGAACCTTTCGACGAAGATGTTCCGCCTAAAAGCTGCCCGGTTCCGCGGCCCGTCGTTGAATAAAGACAATGAACACGCCGCCGACGCCCAGCAGCGATGATGTCGTCACGCTGCGTATCGACGCGGTCGGCGCGCAAGGCGACGGCGTCGCCAGGGGCGCAGACGGAGCCGCCGTTTACGTACCGTACTCGGCGCCGGCCGACATCGCTGAAGTCCGATTGCAAGAGGGGCGCGGACGATTGATGCGCGTCGTCAAACCGGGCCCCGACCGTGCGGACCCTGTCTGCCGTCATTTCGGGGTTTGCGGCGGCTGCGCGGTCCAGCATCTGAACGACGCCGCCTACGCGGCATGGAAGCGCGAGATGGTCGTCGCCGCCTTGCGAAGCCGCGGGCTGGAGGCGGACGTCGAGGCGCCGGTCCGCTCGCCGCTCGCAAGCCGCCGGCGGGCAGTATTCACCGCCCGGCGCGTAAAAGTCGGCTGGCGGATCGGGTTCAAGGAGCGCGGCTCGCGCGAGCTTGCGGCCCTCTCCGAATGTCCCGTCATGCGCCCGGCGATCGCGGCGTTTCTGAGAAAAGCCCCGGGTCTTCTATCGGCGCTCCCCGCCGACGTCCGCGCTGCGGCGCTCCACGCGACGCAGACGGAAGAGGGGCTCGACGTCTCTCTCGACAAGACGGGTCTCGAGCCGCTTTCCCGCGCGGCGGGCGCGCTGATCGGCGCGGCGCAGGCGCTTGATCTCGCGCGGCTGTCCCTGGACGGCGACCCTGTCGTCGCCTTCCGCACGCCGACGGTCCGAATGGGGCGGGCGCGCGTCGCGCTTCCGCCGCGCGCCTTTCTGCAGGCGACCGCCGAAGGCGAGGCGGCGCTTGTCGGCCTCGCACGAGGGGGGCTCGGCGACGCAGCCCGCATCGCGGATCTCTTCTGCGGTCTCGGGTCCTTCGCCCTGCCCCTCGCGGAGAACGCCTCCGTCTACGCCGCCGATAGCGAGCGTCTGGCGATCGACGCGCTGAAAGCGGCAGCCGGCGCGGCCGGCGGCCTGAAGCCGATCACAGCCGAGCGCCGCGATCTCTTCCGCCGACCGCTGGAGGCCGCCGCACTCGACGCGTTCGGCGCGGTCCTCTTCGATCCGCCGCGAGCCGGCGCCGCGGCGCAGGCGGAACGCATCGCCGCATCGTCCGTGCGGCGGGTCGTCGCGATCTCCTGCAACGCCGCCACCTTCGCCCGCGACGCCCGCACGCTCGTCGACGGCGGCTACGCTCTGACGCGTATCGCGTGCGTGGACCAGTTCCTGTTCGCCGCCCATATTGAGCTGGTCGGGTTCTTCGAGAGGCGATGATGGCGACGGCGTCTGAGACATTTCATGACTGGCGGGTGCGCGCGGCGCAGGCGGCGCAGGTCGCGTTCTACAGCGCAAACTATCTCGCCGTGCGGCGCATCGCCGGGCCCCAGGGCCGCGCCGGCGAGCCGCCCAACCCCTCGCGGTTTCTTCCTGTCGATCGCGCCCGCATGGCCGCCGCCTTCCGCGACGTGCTGGAGGCCGACCGCAAAAACATCGTGAACGGTCTCTATCCAGCGCCCCGCGCCCTCTCCAGCGCGCCGCGCCCCGTCGCCGCCGGCCGGCGCAGCCTCGACGCCTTACGCGACGCTCGCCGGGTCGCCAAGCGCAAGCAGGCGGAGGCGAATTCGGAGGTCTTCGAGGACTTCCGGGAGGATGCAACGTACCCGCGCTATTACCTGCAGAACTTCCATTATCAGTCCGACGGCTGGTTGAGCGAGGCAAGCGCGCGGCGCTACGACATGCAGGTCGAGACGCTCTTCACCGGCGCCGCGGCCGCCATGCGGCGGCAGGCGATCCCAATGCTGACGGACGCCCTCGCTGGGCACGATCCGCGGCGGCTCCGAATTCTGGACCTCGCCTGCGGCACGGGCGTCCTCGCCGAGACGATCAAGGACGTCTACCCGGCCGCCCATCTGACTATGCTCGATTTGTCGGAGCCCTATCTGGAAGAAGCCCGCCGCCGGCTCGGTCCGCGCCGCGGGCTCGATTTCGTGCAGGCGAACGCCGAAAACGTTCCGGCTGATGACGACAGTTTCGATGCGATCGTCAGCGTCTACCTCTTTCACGAACTGCCGCCGAAAGCCCGCCGCGTCGTCGCGCGCGAGATCGCCCGGCTCATGAAGCCCGGCGGCGTCTTTATCCTACTCGACAGCCTGCAGTACGGAGACGATGCGGGCCTTGACGCGCTCCTTGAGGCGTTCCCGCGCGAATTCCATGAGCCTTATTATGACGGGTACTGTCAGGAAGACCTTGCAGCGCTTTTCGGCGAGGCGGGTCTAACGCTCACGGACGAGCGGCTCGCCTTCCTCTCCAAGGCCTCGGCGTTTAGGAGGGCGGCCTAGTTCCGCTCCGCCTCGACGCGGGCGATCCAGTTCTCAAGAAGCCCCGCGATCTCGTCCGGCGCCTCCTCCATCGGCAGGTGGCCGACATTCTCGATGATCACCGCCTCTGAACTCGGTATGCGCTCGTCGAAGACGGCGGCGGCCTCGACGGGGACTACTTCGTCGTCGGCGCCCCAGATGATGAGCGTCGGCGTCCCGATCTCGCCCAGCCGGCTTGCGACTTCCGGCTCGCGGTCCGTCGTTGCGCGCGCGAGGGTCGCCTCCTTGTTGCGGGGCAGGCGGACGAGCTCCCAGTATCGGTCGACCATCTCGTCCGTGACGATCTGATCCTGGGTGACGGAGTCCCTCAGGGACTGCTCCACCAGAAAGCGCGGCGTGTAGCGTTTCACCATCCAGCGGCCGACCGGGTGCTGCATCAGCTTCGCGCCGAGATAGACGTTCGCCTCGACCTCCGGGGGGAGCGGCGCGCCGGAGGCGTCGAGGAGGACGAGGCCCTCGAGCCGCTCCGGCGCCTCCAGCGCATAGCGCCAGGCGACCCAGCCGCCCATGGAGTTTCCGGCGAGATAGAACTCGTCGACCTCCGCCGTTTCCAGCACCGCCTCAAGGGCGTCGATCATGCCGTCAGCGGAGTAGTCGCCATCCGGATGCGCGCCGGTCAGGCCGTGGCCCGGCTGGTCGTAGCTGATGAGCCGGTAGGCCCCCTTGAGGCGCTCCACCAGCGGCTCCCAGGTGTGGAGCGAGGCGTTGGAGCCATGGACGAGGACGACGACAGGCCCCTCAGCAAAGCCCTGATCGCGGTAGTGGACCTCCAGCCCGTCCTCCGTGCGCGCGAAGCGGGCGTCCGCGCCGCCATACCGGCTCAGCATGGTCTCATAGTCGGTCTCGGGCGTGCGCAGCGTCACGCCCGCCGTCGCGACGGCGGCGATGAGAAGGGTGAGGAGGGCGGCGAGAAAACGCATGAGCTGATCTTGGTTAACGCGAGCCTCGAGCGCTATCCCTTAGGCGGCTCACGTATCAATCAAGATTTCATGACAAGTCTGCGGCGCGCCCTAAAAACGGGCGGGGCCGAGCCGTCCCGTCTGCGCGCTATGCCGCAGAAGGTGATCGAGGAGAACGCATGCGATCATCGCCTCGGCGACCGGCACCGCCCGGACGCCGACGCACGGGTCGTGGCGGCCCTTGGTGACGATCTCCGTCTCCGCGCCGTCCCGCGTCACCGTCCGCCGCGGCGTCAGGATGGAGGAGGTCGGCTTCACCGCGAACCGCGCGACGATCGGCTGGCCGGAGGAGATCCCGCCGAGGACGCCGCCCGCATGGTTCGAGAGGAAGGCCGGGCCGTCGTTCCCGGCGCGCATTTCGTCGGCGTTCTCGACGCCCGAAAGCCGCGCCGCCGCCATCCCCGCGCCGATCTCCACGCCCTTCACCGCGTTGATCGACATCAGCGCCGCGGCGACGTCTGTATCGAGCTTGCCGTACACCGGCTCGCCGAGCCCCGCCGGCACGCCCTCCGCGACCACTTCGATGAGGGCGCCGAGGGAGGAGCCGTCCTTGCGCGCCTGATCGAGGACGCTCTCCCAGGCGTTCGCCGCCTCCGCGTCCGGGCAGAAGAAGGGGTTCTGATCGACCGCCGCCCAGTCCCAGCGCGCCCGGTCGATGTCGTGGGGGCCCACGGCGACCATTGCCGCGCGGACGGAGAGGTCCGGCAGCAGCGTTTCGAGGGCCGTGAAGGCGACGGCCCCGGCCGCGACCCGGCTCGCCGTCTCCCGCGCGGACGAGCGCCCGCCGCCGCGATAGTCGCGCACGCCGTACTTGGCGTCGTACGTGTAGTCCGCGTGACCCGGCCGGTAGACATCCCGGATCTCCGAATAGTCTTTGGAGCGCTGGTCGACGTTCTCGATCATGATCGAGATCGGCGTTCCGGTGGTGACGGGGCCGCCGGTGCGGTCGTCCTCGAAGACGCCGGAGAGGATGCGCGCCCGGTCCGGTTCTTTCCTCTGGGTGACGAAGCGCGAGCCGCCGGGCTTGCGCCGGTCGAGGCGCGCCTGCACGGCGGCTTCGGTCAGGGGGACGCCCGGCGGGCAGCCGTCAATGACGCACCCGATGGCGGGGCCGTGGCTCTCGCCCCATGTCGTCACCCGGAAGAGGCGGCCGAAACTGTTGTCGCTCATGGGCCCGGCTTACACCGGGACGGGTAAAGGCGCACCTTCTGCGCGCCGCCGAAAGGAGACGCCGATGGCGAAGATCGACATCCCCCCGACGCCGACGACGGAGTTCTACGCCGTCGACGAGGAGCAGGGCGACGCTTTCACGACGGACGACCCTGTCGCCCTTTTCGGCGCGTGGATGGACCTCGCCGCAAAGACGGAACCGAACGACGTCAACGCCTGCGCCGTCGCGACCGCCGGCGCCGACGGCGCGCCGAACGTCCGCACCCAGCTCCTGAAAGGCGCGAGCGAGGCGGGCTTCGATCTCTATTCGAACGCCGAAAGCGCCAAGGGCCGGGAGATCGCCGAGAACCCCCGCGTCGCCCTCTGCTTCCACTGGAAGACCATCCGTCGCCAGGTGCGCGTGCGCGGAACTGTCTCGCTGCTGCCGACGGCCGAGATCGACGGCTATTTCGCCTCGCGCTCCCGCGGCTCGCGCATCGGCGCCTGGGCCTCCCGGCAATCGCGACCGGTGGAGAGCCGCGATGCGCTGAAGGCCGAGGTCGAGAAATACGAAGCCGAGTTTGAAAGCCGAGACGTGCCGCGCCCGGAGCACTGGGTCGGCTGGCGGTTGACGCCGACCGAAGTCGAGTTCTGGGTGAACCAGCCCTTCCGGCTGCACGATCGGCTGTTGTTCACGCGCGCGACGCCGGAAGAGGCCTGGGAGAAGAGGCGGCTTTATCCGTAAACGTTTTTCTCCCCTCTCCCCTCGGGAGAGGGGCCGGGGGTGACGGGGAGCGACACCTCATTTTGGATTGGCTTTCACGTTCGGCGCTTTACTCCAAAAGCGTCACAAGCGTGTGCTCAAGCCCTTCAAGACGCTTTGAGATCCGCTCGGCGATCAAATCCCAGTCGCCGCCGGCGAGGCCCGCGCCGATCAGCGGATATCCTATGCGGCGACCAGCAAAGCGATCCGCGACAACCGCGAAACATGACGAAACGGCGTCATAATCGACTTTCGGTCCGCGACCGCGGACGTCAAATTGCGTGTACGCATTAACAATGACGAAACACGCGTTGTCGCGTTCGATTTCGGCCGTCGAAATCGTTCCGAGTTTATTGCGATCGCCATGCGGCGTTTTCTTATCAGCTTCATAGGCTTCGGGAAATCGCATCGCGATCTGACGGGCGATGCCGGCACCCATGATGTGAAAGCAATTGCAGCCGTGCACGATAACGTCGAATTCGCCTTGCAGCACGAGTTCCAGGAGATCACCGGTTCTGGTTTTCATCAAAACGTGTCCCTTTGTCCGAGCCGACAGATCGTTCCCCCTCACCCCAACCCCTCTCCCTTAGGGAGAGGGGCTGTTTTCAGGAGAGCCGGAACGCCCCTTCCATTGCGGGTTCGCCATCTGTCGCGAGGGAGCCGATCCGCACCAGACGGATGATATGGGCGTAGACTGACAGCGCAGCGGCGGGGTGTAGCCGCGGGTCGACGTCCGCGTACATCGACGTCACCATCTCGCGGATGGTCGTGCGGCCCGCTTCGACCTGCTTCAGGATCTGCCCGTCGCGCATGCGGCGGTGGGCTTTCACTGCGCGGGTGAATTTGTGCGGCTCCGTAATCGGCGCGCCGTGGGTCGGGTAGTAGATGGCGTCGTCGCGGGCGAGGCATCTGTCGAGGCTCGCGAAATAGTCGGCCATGTCGCCGTCCGGCGGGATGATGACGGTCGTCGCCCAGCCCATCATGTGGTCGCCGGTGAAGAGGGCCTTTTCTTCCCGAAGCGCAAAACAGAGGTGTGCGGAGAGGTGGCCGGGGGTGTGCACCGCCTCGATGGTCCATCCGGGGCCGGAGACGGCGTCCCCGTCGGCGAGAAACCGGTCGGGCGCGAAGGATGTGTCGACGCCTTCCTCAAGCGCCGGGGCGTCGTTCGCGCCGGGCGCCGCGGCCTCCGGTGAGAAGGCGCAGACGGGCGCGTCTGTCGCCGCGGCGAGGGCCCGCGCGCCGCCGCAGTGGTCGAGGTGAGCGTGGGTGACGAGGATGTGCGAGACGGGCGCGTCGCCGATGGCGGCGAGGAGGGCGTCGTGGTGGCTTGCAAGATCCGGCCCCGGATCGACGATGGCGAGCGGCCCTTCGTCGGGCCCCACGAGATAGGTTCCGGAGCCCGTATAGGTGAACGGCCCCGGGTTCTTCGCGATCACCCGCCGCACGAGCGGCGAGAGCCGCGCCGCTTCTCCGTAGGTGAAGTCGAAGGATTTGACGAAGGGGATGGCGGTCGAGGACATGGGGAGACGTTAGACTATCCGCCGCGGACGCGCGAGGCGGAGGTGTGGCTCTCAACTAACGCCCCGACTTCCCGCGGCTTGACCGCGGGACCCATGGACAAGGACGCACGCCGGGCGAAAAGGCGCGTGCGGGCGCGGAGCGTTCCGTAAAGAGATAACCTTGGAGGGAAGCGACGCCGGGAGCGCCATGGATCCCGCGGTCAAGCCGCGGGAAGTCGGGAAGAAGGGGTTAAATCCGCCCCATCCGCTCGTCCACCATCCGCGCGAAGCTGTCGGCCAGCATCCGCATGGCGCGGAGTTTCTGGCGGCCGGGAAGGGCGGTCGGCGGGCCCATGTCCGTCTTGTTGACGTCGACGATATAGAGCCGTCCGTCCGTCCGGTCGCGGAGGACGTCTAGGCCGCCGAAATCGAGGTTCATGGCGCGGGCGAAGGCTTGAATCTTCTCCACCTCAGCCGCGGTGAGAAGGGCGTCGGTCTCCATCAGGTCGACTTTGCGGTTCTCGTTGTTGAACCGGTCTTCCGGGCGGCGGCGCTTCAGGTACACGAACGGGATCTCGCCGCCGACGATGGGCGTGCGGATGTCCACGTATTCGGTCCCGTCGAAGGTGTTGTCGACCAGCTTCTGATAGACCTTGTCCCGCACGGGCGACGCGATCGGGCACTCGATCGTCCGCCCGTCATGGACGCCGTTGCGTTCGGATTTCTCAACCGCCGCGCCTTCGTACGTCGTCGGATCGACGGCGAGGCCGTAGCCGAAGGTCTCTTCGAAAGCGCGGGTCACCTGGCTCTTGCGGATGTCGATGCAGCCGCCGTTGAAGACCGGGCGCTCGGCGGGCGGGAGGGCGGCTTCGGTGCGGAATTCAGAATCCTCGAAGAAGAAAAAGAGGTCAGGGTCCTCGTCGGGCTTCACGATGCGCACGTCGGCGAGGTGGCAGACCGGCCAGACGGCGTAATAGGTCCGCGGGTGCAACGGGAAGAAGGCGATCTTCGCCCGCGCCCGACGCCCCTGCGCATAGCGCAGCGCCCGCAGCGCCCGGACGAAGCCGACGAAGCTCATCGCCCGGACGATGTCCCGGAAGAGCGTCGGCGTCAGGTCGATGCGCGCGCCGGTAGTCTGCGCGATGACGTGTCCGCCCTTCAGTTCATAATCGCCGATCGACGCCATTTTCCGTCCCGCGCAACTGTTCGAATGGGTCTTAGCACAATGGTCGCTCTCGCGGTGAACAGGAAATAAAGGCTCCGTGATGCCGGCGGGCCACAGCCGTGAGGAGGCCCGGCGCCCGGCTTGCGAGGCGGAGCCCATGCGTCCTCAAACCGTACACATTTTGGTAACCATGGCCCTCGCGGCGGCCGTCCCGGGGCGCGCCGCGGCGGGCGAGAGCGTCGGCGGCGTCATCCTTGGCGAGGCGAAGGCGGGGATCACAGACGCGGTCTACGTCCTCGCGCCGCCGGACTACGCCTATGTGATGACGCGCTCGGCCGGCAGCTTTCTCGATTGCGGGGAGGGGGCGAGCCTCCGCGCAGTCGACGCCGACGGCCGGGACGCGGCGGACCTCCTGTGCGGCGTGACGCTCACGGAAACCGTCGCGACGCCGAAAGTGGGCGCCTCGGCCCGTCTCTACGTCCACTATTGAGAGTTCGCGCTACTGAGAGTTGGCGCGCGCGAGCGCCGTCAGGGTAGGCCTGCTCGCCCGCAGATCGTAGCCGGCGTTCGCCGCGACAGCCATGACATCGTCCACGGGCTCGCCGGCATGGACCCGCGCGAACGCCCAGAGGGTCGCCGAGCGCGTGCCCGAGCGGCAGTAGGCGAGCGCCTTGTCGTGGCCCGCAATCGCCGCCTCGAAGGATTTCAGGTGCGCTATGGTCAGGCCCGAACGATCGACCGGGATCGCTGCATAATCGATGTTCGCCGCATCCGCCGCGTCGCGGATCTCGACGCCCGTCGGCTGACCCGGCTCCTCGCCGTCCGGCCGGTTGTTGATGATGAGCGAAACGCCGAGGGCGGCCGCGCGCTTCACGTCTTCGGCGGTGATCTGCGGCGCGACGGAAAACTCCTCCGTCAATCGCCGGAAGGGGGTGGCGTCCTCGGCTTCGGCGTGGACATCATCGGGCATGCTGCGACCCTTTCATCTTGCAATTCCCGTCGACGATCTTGAGGCGGCCGATGAGTTCTACGGCGACTTTCTCGGCTGCCCGCGGGGCCGACGATCTAAGATGTTTATCGATTTCGACTTTCAAGGCCACCAGCTGGTCGTTCACCTATCGCCGCAGAACTGCGGGGGCGAAGGGGCGAACCCGGTCGACGGCGACACCGTCCCTGTCCGCCATTTCGGCCTCGTCCTTACTCCAGAGGACTGGCGCGCCATGGCGGCCCGTTTCGAAGAGGCGGGCCGGCCATTCCTAATCGCGCCGCGGGTCCGCTTCGAAGGCGAGCCCGGCGAGCAGGGCACGTTCTTCGTGCGCGACCCGGCGGGCAACGCGCTGGAGTTCAAGATGTTCGAGGACGAGGGGCGGTTGTTCGCGACTTAGGCGGCTTTTTTGTGCTGCGCCTCTATCCTTCATCGATCACGACGACAAATCTCGACGCGCCGGTTCCCTCGATTGGAGGGGAACGATGCAGGACGGTCCGCGGCGACGACTTCGGCCATCTGGCGCCCTTGAGGAGAATTGGGCTCCCGGTCGGCGCGCGTTCGATGCTTTCGGGAGTTCCACCTGATGAGGCGGCGCCGTATTCCGTCCCCGGACCGCTATAGGTGCAGATCATGCGGGCACGGACGACGTCGCGATGGAACTTGCGGCAGGCGTCGTCGCGGACGATTTCAAAGCGCAGCGTCGCCCGGTCGACCGAGAGAAGCCGTCCGTAGCGCGCGGTCAGCGTCTTCAGATCGTGCGCCATCCAGTCTGCGGCCGCGCCTTGTTCAAACCCCATTTCGCGAAGGAGGGCGTCGATCACGTCGTCGTTCGCGGCGAGCGAGATCGGAACGCGCCGCTCCACGCTCCCTTGCGAGGCGACCTGATGCAGCGCCGTGGGCAGGAAGGACGGGAGCGCGCGGCGCCAGATAACCGCGTCGACGGCCGCGTCGAAGATCGCGTCAAAATTCGCGGGATCTTCAATGGTGCGGACAGGCGAGTTATCCGGTGCAGGCGCATCGTCCAGCGCGGGCGCCCGGTCGTCAAAGAGCTCGAGTTCGGACGCTGCCGAGCGGTGCTGAAAACGCTTATGCTGATGAAACATCACGGTTCGCCCAACGCCACAGATAGGCTGATGCGAGAAGAAGCGCGCCAGACACAGTAAGCGTCGTTTCAAGATCGCGGAGCGCCTCGACGAACGCGGCGGCCGACAGCAGCGCCAGTCCGAGGAGGGCGGGGGCCGCAAAGGACAGGTGAACCTTCGATGCGTGATGGCGCGCGACCGCGAACATCGTGATCGGGACCGCCGTAAGCACCATAAGCTGATGGATCCACTCCGCCTCGGCCAACGTTCCCGCAATGGGCAGCGCGGCGCTGACGACGGGCGTCGCCAGGCAATGGACCACGCATAAACCGGACAGTCCGATGGCTGACGTATCAACGGCCGATGCGCTGGTTTTCACAAGAGTTCCCAAAACAAGCCGGGGCGATGCGGCCCCAGCGTCCGTTATGTTATAAAGTTACGTCGCCGCCAGTAAATCCCTCTGCGCCAATGCAACGGCCGCGACACGCAATTGGTCTCGCTCCGCCGGGCATCGGGAAAGGCGGCGCAGGCTCATCTCGAAATCACCATCTTCAGGGACGTTGGCCGGCTGTTCGCGCGCTAGGCGGCGGTTTTGGACACCGCTCCCGCCGGCAGCACCACCGCCTGCGCCGTCGCGATCAGTTTTTCCTCCGGGAGGGAACAAACCTCGACGCCGACGACCACCTGGCGCTTGCCGGCTTTCACCACCGTTCCTTCGGCGATGAACGCCTCGCCGACGCCTGGGGAAAGGAAATTGAGGTTGAACTGGGCGGAGAGGACGTCGCCGACGACCGTCGCGGCGGCGTAGGCGGCGACGTTGTCAGCGAGAAACGCGATGAGCCCGCCATGGAGGAAGCCGTGGTGCTGGGTCATGTCCTCCGGCCGGAAGGTCATTTTGAGCGACACCCGGCCCGCCTCCACGTCCACAAGCTCGGCACCCGTCCACCTGGTGAAGGGCTGGTTGTCGATGGCGAGCTGCAGAAGCTCCCGGTTGACGGCGAGATCGGCGGCCATGGCTTGCTCCTATTTAGACCGGTCGCCATAATTTCTGAAACGGGCGAAACCGCAAGGATGAAGCGCAGCGACCAGATCAAGCGGCCAACGCCGCCAGCCGGCTCCTCGGCGCCGGGGCGCGGCTGATGCCGCGGGCTGCGACGCACAGAACAGCGATCATAGGGGCGGCGGCGAAGCTCTTTCGCCGGCAGGGCTACGCCGCGACGGGCCTTGCGGAGATCCTGAAGCTCTCCGGCGCGCCGCGGGGCTCATTCTATCATTACTTCCCGGGCGGAAAGATCGACGTCGCCGTCGCGGTCGCGGAAACCGCGGGGCCCGCGGTGCGTGCGACCATAGCGAAGCTCGCTGACGAAGACGCCTCCGCCGCCGACCTCGTCCGCCGCTTCGCCCGTCAGCTCGCCGACTGGCTGGAGAAAAGCGGTTACGCCGAGGGCTGCCCGATCGCGACCCTGATGCTGGAGCTCGCCGACAAGGAGCCGGCGGTCGCCCAGGCCGGCGCCGCGAGCCTTCAGACGTGGGCGGAGGAGATAGCAGCGCGCCTTGTCTCAGAGGGGCTGCCCGAGGACCGGGCCGCGCGCCTCGCCCGCTTCGCGATCGCCGCGCTGGAAGGCGGCATGGTGCTGACCCGCGTCGAGCGCAGCCGCGCGGCCCTCGAGGAAGCGGGAGAGGAAGCCGCCGCAGCGATCGAGGCGGCGTTCATATCGGCGGAAATACGCGCCCGATAACCGCGGCGATTACTCCCGGCCGCCATTGTCGCCGGGAAACGGCGTATCGCCCGTCCATCTAAAGACGGAGCGCACGCCGCAGACACCCAAAACAGGCTCGCCGGACGGAACGAGCCGTCCGACCCCGTCCACTGTTCTAGCGTCGACCGGTCGGAGGCAGTCGCGGTTCTCGACGACGATCCGTGCATTGATCGTTCTGGAGCGTAGCGGCAGGCGGTTGCAGCGGCCGTTGTATTCGACGAGAACGACGCCCTTGTCCATCCCGGTGAATACGGACCGGGTCTGGGAGATCGGGATGATCATCCGGTCCGCTTCGAGCGGGCACGCCTGGGCGACCTCCTCGCCGCGCCGCGGATCTGCGGGCCTGCCCGACTGCACGCCCGACGCGCCGCCGCAGGCGACGAGCAGGGCGGCCGAGGCGGAAACAAAGAGCGGGCGCATGTTCGACAACCTCCGGGGATCCAACTTTGGATTCAGAAGCTAAGTGAGAAGTGTGACAGGACGATGCGCCGCCGCCATCGATGCGGCGCTTCAGTCCGCTGCGGCGTAGACCACCCGCCCATCGACCACGGCGAGGAGCGCCTTCGCTTTCAGAATGTCCGGACCCGGAGCGGCGAGGAGGTCCGTATCGAAAGCGGTGAGGTCCGCCTCCCAGCCTTCCTTGATCTTGCCGCGCCGCCCTTCGGCGAAGGCGGCGTAGGCGGGGCCGGTCGTGAAGATCGCGAGGGTCTCCTCCGGCGTGATGCGCTCCTCCCGCCGCCAGTTTTCGTCGGAGAACCCGTCAAGGCTTTTCCGGACGGAGGCGGCGTAGAACTCGATGAGCGGCGAGCCGACCTCCACCGGCGCGTCGGAGCCGCCGGCGACCACGGCCCCGGCGTCGAGCATGGACCGCCAGGCGTAGGCGCCGCCGAGGCGCGTCGGGCCGAGACGGTCGGGCGCGAAGAAAAGATCGCCGATCGCGTGGCTCGGCTGCATCGACGCAATGACGCCGAGTTCCGCGAACCGGGGAATGTCCTCCGGCGCGACGATCTGGGCGTGCTCGATCCGCCAGCGCTCCTCAGCGAGGCCGCCGTCGGGGAAGGCCCGGGCCATCGCTTCGAGGGCGAGGCGGTTGCCCCGGTCGCCGATGGCGTGGGCGGCGACCTGCAGCCCGGCCTCGCGGGCCTTGGCGAAGGCGGCGTCCGCGTCGTCGTCGCCCAGCAGGACGAGGCCGCGCGTCTCGGGACGATCCGCATAGGGCTCGAAGAGGGCCGCGCCGCGGGAGCCGAGGGCGCCGTCGAAATAGACCTTCACCGCCCGCGTGATCACCCGCCCGTCACCGCCGAACCGGGGCCCGAGGCGCATGTCGCGCGCGATCTTGTCGATATGCTGAAGATCGACGGCGTTGTAGACCCGGATGGGGAGATCGCCGGACGCTGCGAGGCGCTCCATAACGTCGAGGTGCGCGTAGTCGACTGACATATTGTGGACGCCTGTCCAGCCGCGGCTCGCATAGAGCTCTCCGCCCACGGCGTAGGCGCGCTCGATCATCTCAGGCGACGGCGTCGCGACCAGGCCTGCGACCAGATTTTCCGCATTGTCGATCAGAACGCCCGTCGGCGCGCCGTTCGCGTCCCGCTCGATCGCGCCGCCTTCCGGGTCCGGCGTATCGGCGTCGATCCCGGCGGCGACGAGGGCGGCGGAGTTGACGAGGGTCGCGTGGCCGTCCGATCGCTGCAGGATCACCGGGTTGTCCGGCGAGACCGGATCGATGTCCGCCGCGGCCGGCGCGCGACCCTCCGGCCACTGGGTTTCAATCCAGCCGCGCCCGACGATCGGCTCCCCCGGGCCGCGCTTTGCAACCTCCGTCTCGACGACCTCGACCAGCTCCGCAATCGAGCCGACCGCGTCGAGATTGAGCGTCAGCTCCCGCATGCCGATCCCGACGAGGTGGACGTGGGCGTCGGTGAAGCCCGGATAGAGGACGCCGTCGCCGAGATCGACGATCCGCGTCGCTTCATCCTCATAGGCCGCGGCCCCCGCCGTCGCCCCGACGTAGACGATCCGTCCGATCCGCATGGCGACGGCTCCGTTCTCGATCGGGGCGCCGTCGCCCGTATGGATCAGGGCGGCTTTGACGATCAGCTGCGCGGGATCGACGTCCTCCGTCGGCGTCGGGACGACCGGCTCGTTCTCCCCGCCGCAGGCGGCGAGAACGAGGGCGAGAGAGGCGAGGGCGCGGCGGATCATTGCGGGCTCCTGGTCTTTTTGAACCCGCACTTCAAGGCCGCCCGGCGCGCCGCGTCAAATCCACGGGCGTCTCAGAGGAAGATCTTCCGGATTTCGATCCCGATCACCCGGCCGTCCGGGTCGAGAAGATCGGGCTGAAAGGCGGTCGGCGTCTCGCCTGCGCCGTTCACCACCTGCTGGCGCTCGTTGAAGACGTTTGAGACGACGACGCTCGCCCGGACGCCGTTGAGGAACGGATACTTCCGCACCAGCCCGCGCCGCCGGCCGAGATCCGCGAAGAGGCGCACGTCCATGGTGAAGAGGTCGGAGAAGAACAGATCCTCGTCCGATGGAACGCCTGAAAGCGGGTCGAGAAGCACCTCCGTTCGGCTCCGCCAGTCCGCGTTAACCCTTGTTCCGAGGCCGTTATAGAAAATCCCGCCAACCGCCTCGAGGCTGTGGCGCGACGTTCCGCCGTTCGATCCGACGGCGGAGCCGTTCAGGAGATCGAGCCGGGGGGCCGCGCTGTCGATGGT
>JBCBJX010000023.1:0-34727 GCA_038522735.1 Pseudomonadota bacterium | reverse complement strand
GATGCGCGCCGCGAGATCGCCGACCAGCATCGCGATGTAGGCGAGCACCCAGCCGGCGATGACGGAGTAAAAGGTGAGGATCAGGAACGCGCCGATCATGCCGACCCATCCGAGGACGGACCAGGCGGGCGAAGCGCCTTCGGCTCTTGCGATTTTCGCCGTCGCGCCGATCGCCGACAGCTGGCCGCGCCGACCGATGAACAGCTCCGCGGCCAGCACCGGCAGGCCGATCAGGAAGACGCAAAGAACATAGATGAGCACGAAGGCGCCGCCGCCGCTTTCCCCGGCCGTGAAGGGAAACCGCCAGAGGTTCCCGAGCCCGACGGCCGAGCCGATCGCCGCCATGATGAAAGCGAGCCGCGAAGACCAGTGTTCATGTTCGGCGGGTTGGATCGCCATCGTTCGTCCCTGTTCATTTTTTGGTTTTGGTACAACCACATGCATGGATTGTCCGCGGCGCAAAGTCTATCGGGCCGCTTAGTCGAAGCGTGCTTTCTTTACCGCGATTAACCTATTTGCAACTCGGCGGGCGGATCGTGCCGATCGATGGGTGATGACGTGCGAGACGCCTCGATGATCGATGTGGAGCAGATCGACGGGCTGTTGAACGCAGCCGGCGTCGAGACGGCGCGGGTGGTGCTTTCTTCATTCTGGTCGTCGACGGCCGACCTCCTCGCCTCGGCGCGCACCGCTATCGACCTGAACGACTTCGACGGGCTGGAGCGGGCCGGTCACGCCATCAAGGGCGCAGCGGCGAATGTCGGCGCGTCGCGGATTTCGGACGCCGCCAGACTGATGGAAGACGCCGCGCGCACGGCGGACGCCGTTGCGGCGACTGCAGCGGTCGCCGAAATCGACGCCGCGGTTCCCATGGTGCGGGACGCCTTCGAGGCGCACTTCGTCGATTTCCGCCGGGCGAGCTGAGCCCCCGCCCCTTTCCCGGATCCGGTTTCTGAAGAGTTCAGCGCGCTACAGAAGCTCGCCCGATCGAAGCGTGTCCTGATCCCGGTGGACGTGGGTGGACATGACCAGGCCGAAACCGGCCATGATCGTCATCATCACCGTGCCGCCATAGGAAACGAGCGGCAGCGGCACGCCGACCACGGGCGCCAGCCCCATGACCATCCCCGTATTGATCAGCACGTACATGATGAACGTCGCGCAGACGCCGACCGTGACCAGTCGGCCGAAGTGGGATTTCGCGCGCATGGCGACCCGGAGGCCGAGCCAGAAGATCGAGAGATAAAGCGCGAGCAGGACGAGAGCGCCGATCAGCCCGAACTCCTCTCCAAAAATAGTGAAGACGAAATCCGTGTGCATCTCCGGCAGGAATTTCAGGTGGCTCTGGGTGCCCTGAAGAAACCCTTTCCCCTCGATCCCGGCTGAGCCGAGGGCGATTTTCGACTGCAGGAGGTGATAGCCCTGCCCCAGCGGATCGCGCGACGGATCGAGGAAAGTCAGGATGCGATTGATCTGGTACTCCTTCAGGATGCCGAGCCGGTAGGCGCCGATCCCGGCTCCGACGAGGCCGCCAGCGCCCAAAAGCACGAGCCACCAGCTGACGCCTGACGCGAAGATCATCACCGCGCCGGTCGCGGCGATCAGGATCGCGGTCCCGAGGTCCGGCTGCTGGAAGACGAGAGCGACTGGCGCCGCGATCATTAAAAGCGCTGGAATAAGACGCAGCGGGTTGCGCACCTGATCGATCCGTAGCCCGTGGAAATAGCGCGCGAGCGCGAGCACAAGGGCGATTTTCATCAACTCCGAGGGCTGCAGCTGCAGCCCGCCATATTCCAGCCAGCGCTGGGCGCCCATGTTTTTCGCGCCGACGAAGGGAACGAGCGCAAGCAATCCGAGGACGGCGAAATAGACCGGGTACGCGATCACCATCCAGAAGCGAAGGCCGATGACGGCGATGGCGGCGAGCATCACGACGGCGATCGAGAACCGGGCCGCATGTTTGCCGGCCCATGGCGTCCACGATCCGTCCGCAACGGAGTAGAGCGCCGCGACCCCGACCGTCGCGACGGCGCAGACGAGCGCGACGAACAGCCAGTCGATTTCGAGGAGCTTGTCGCGAATCCCTTTTTTCCGGGTCGGGATGACGATCGTCACGGCAGTCCCGCCCCCCGGCTTGCAAGCCTGCGGCCCGCCGTCGCCTCGCCCGGCTTCAGGGCCGGCCGGGACGCCGGATCCTTCCGCGTCACGGCTTTCATGATCTCGCGCGCGCGCGGTCCCGCGACCTTGGAGCCGGACCCGCCATGTTCGACGACAACCGCGCACGCGTAACGCGGATCGTCATAGGGCGCGTAACAGACAAAGAGCGCATGGTCTCTTCGATTCCAGGGCAGATCTTCGTTTTTGTAGGTCCCAGCGTCTCGGTCGGCCTGCGTAATCCGACGGACCTGGCTCGTTCCGGTTTTGCCGGCGAGACGCCATTCGGCGTCCGTCAGGCGCGAGCGGAGCGCCGTACCGCCCGGCTCGTTGGTGACGGCGTCCATCCCTGCACGGACGATCGAGAGCGCGCGGGCGTCGGCATCAACTTCTACGAAGAGCGTATCCGGTCTCAATTCCGCGCCGGCGGCGCGCACGATGCGCGGCTCCATGGAAAGGCCGGTCGCGAGGCGGGCGGTCATGACGGCGAGCTGCAAAGGCGTCGACGTCACGTACCCCTGCCCGATCGCCACGGACAGCGTCTCGCCCTGGAACCAGGTGCGCTGCTCCGGGTTCGAGCGGAAGTACTTTGCTTTCCAATCGCGGTCGGGAATGACGCCGGCGGTCTGGCCGGGCAATCCGAGATCATAGGTGCGGCCGAGGCCGAAGCGTCGGGCGACGTTCGCGATCGCATCGACGTCGAGGGTCTTGGCTATCTCCCAGAAATAGACGTCGCAGGAGTTCTTAATCGCGTCCCGCATGTCCATGGGGCCGTGACCGCCCTTGTCCCAGCTCCAGCAGTGGAAAAACCGCTCGCCGTACCAGAGGCGGCCGCCGCAGGTGATGCGCTTTGAGGGATCGACACCGGATTCGTACGCCGCGATCGCCGTCACCAGTTTGAACGTCGATCCCGGCGGATAGGCCCCGGAAAGCGGCTTGTTCAAAAGCGGTTTGTACGGATTTTGATTGAGCGCGCGCCATGTCTCCGGATCAATTCCGGTGTTGAAGCCGTTCGGGTCGAAGCCGGGCGTCGAGGCGAGGACGAGGATGTCGCCGGTGACGGCGTCGAGCACCACCGCCGCAGCGCTTTCGAAATCATCAAGGTCGAATTCGGAGATTTTGTCCGTCGTCGCCCCTGCGTCCGCCGCCGCGTCGAAGTCGGAGTAATACCATTCGCGGCGCGGCTCGCGCACATCTTCCTTGAGAAGTTCAAAAAGCGCGGCCTCCTGAAGCTGCGCGTCGATGGTGAGGGTCAGGGATTCTCCCTGCTTCGGCGCGTCGCCCGCATTCGGAAGCTCGCCAACGACCCGTCCGTGGGCGTTCACCTTGACCGTCTTCGAGCCCGCCTCTCCGCGTAGAAGCTCGTCGTAAAAGCGTTCAAGCCCGTCCCGACCGATGCGGAATCCCGGCTGCCGGAAAAGGAGCTTCGTGCCCGCATCAGGCGCCTTTTGAAGGTCCTTGTCCGTGACCGCACTGACATAGCCGGCGACGAAGGACGTCGTCGGGCCGAGGGGGTAGCTGCGCGTGTCGCCGACATCGGGCGTCACGCCGGCGAGCTGCGGCCCGTGCAGGTTGATCCGGGCGAAATCATCCCATGACAGATTGTCGATGATCTCGATCGGCGTGAACGCGGAATTCCGGCGCGCCTCGCGCAGCACGCGCTCGACGGTGCTGTCGTCGATCTCCATGTAGTCCCGAACCGACAGAACGGCGCGCTCCACCGCCGTTTTGCGGTCGGCGCTTGAGAGAATGCGGTAGGACGCGTGGGTCTGCTCGGGGATGAGCAGCACCCGGAAATTTTTGCGATTGGTCGCAAGCACTTCGCCGTAGCGGTCGACGATGTCGCCGCGGAGCGGCGCGATCAGCCGCTGGGAGAACTGGTTGTCGCGGCTCTCATCCGCATAACGCTCATGATCGAGCACCTGCAGCTGATAAAGCCGGCCGCCGACCCCGCCGAAGAGGAGAGTCGTCCCCCCGCCCACCAGAAGCGTCCGGCGGCTGAAGACCTTCTGGCGGTCGGTGTCGTAGGCCTCAAACCGCATCAGATCGCCTCCCGCCCACGGGCCCCGATGATCCGGTCGAAAAGCCGGGACAGCGGCGGATAGAAGAGAACCGTCAGGCCGATCTGTGCGACAGCCGGCCAGACCGGCGCGAAACCGCCGGCCGTCAGCGAGGTGGTGAGCCACAGGATCGCGCCGGCGACGGCGGCGGTCGCCGCCGCCCCAGCCCACATGGCGCCGCCGTCACGGCCGTAGAGAAAATCGCTCTGGGTCAATGTCAGCCAGCGGATCGCCAGATACGCGGCGGCGAACTGGCCGAGGGGCGCACCGAGGAGAAAGTCCTGCAACAGGCCGATCGCAAGGATCGCCGGCGCTGGAAACCGGTCGGGCGCGGAGGCCGACCAGTGGTAGACGACGAGCAGCGGCAAGATCGGCGTCGGCGCCGCGGCCTCGAAGAGCCGCAGCGGCAAGGCGAGCGCGACGACGCCCGCGAGCGACAGGGCCGCGGGCGGGAGGACGGAGGAAAACTGCGCGGCGACGCCGCTGGTTTCTGCGCGCGATGCGGTCATGGGCTCACCCGCTCGGCGGCCGGACGACGGTCGGAGCCGTGCTCTCAGCTTCATCCGGGAACTGATAACGGATGACGCGCACGGTCGTCGTTCTGTCGAAATCGGAAAAGAGAGCGACCCGCGGGCGATCGCGATCAGCGCCGTCGATGAGGCCGACGGGGAGCCCCCGCGGCAGGACCCCGCCTTTGCCGGAGGTTACGACTCGCTGGCCGTCGACGATCTCTTCAGCAGAACTCGCCGCGAGAAATGTGAGTTCCGGCCTCCGGCCTCCGCGCCCGCCGAGGATCGCCTGCTCGTCGGCGCCTTCGATGAAGACCGGCACCGAGCTCGCAAAGTCCGTCAGCAGAAGAACGCGCGACGCGTTTTCGCCCGCGGTGATCACGTATCCGACGAGGCCGAGATCGTCGATGACGGCGGAGCCTTCCTCCACCCCGTCTTTGCGGCCAGCGTTCACAAGGAACGCATGGTCATAGGGGCCCCCGCCCTCGCCCACCACGCGGGCGTCGATGAAGGTCGCTTCCGGCGGCGCAGTCATGTTGAGGACGCGTTCATAGCGCGCGATGTCTTCGCGCAGGCGCAGCGCCTCGTCGCGCCAGGCGCGCAGAGCGGCGTTTTCGTCTCTCAGCTGACGGTTTTCAGCGATCACGGCGAAGTAGTCGCCCACCTGCCCGATCGCCCCGTTCACCGCCTCGATCGGGGCTGAGAAAAACTCAAGCACCGGCGCGGACGCGTCGACGACGCTCTGGCGAGCCTTTTTGAAAACGCTCGCTTCTGCCGCGTACTGACTGAAGACCAGCAAAACGACAGAGGCGACGAGGCAGGCGAGCGTCAGGAACCGGGACGGCGCCCGGCGCCCGAGCCCCACTCGCTTCTCTTCGCCGATCACGAGCATTCGTTACTCCGCCGCCTTCCGCGGCGTCCGTTAGACGGCGCTCGACAGAACGCCGCGCATGGTCCGGGTGTTTTCCAGCGCCGCGCCCGTGCCAAGGGCGACGCAGGAGAGCGGGTCGTCCGCAACGGAGACCGGGAGCCCTGTCTCGTCACGAAGAACCTGATCAAGATGTTGCAGTAGGGCGCCGCCGCCGGTCAACATGATGCCGGTGTCGACGATGTCCGCGGCGAGCTCCGGCGGCGTCGCTTCGAGCGCCACCTTCACCGCTTCAATGATCTGGCTGACGGGCTCCGCGAGGGCTTCGGCGACCTGAGCCTGGCCGATGCGCACTTCTTTGGGGACGCCGTGCATGAGATCGCGGCCCTTGATCTGGATCGTCGGGCCTGCGCCGTCGGGCGGGATGATCGCGGAGCCGACTTCCTTCTTGATCCGCTCGGCTGAAGCCTCGCCGACAAGGAGGTTATACATCCGGCGGATATAGCCGATGATCGCCTCGTCCATCTTGTCGCCGCCGACGCGGACCGAGCGCGAGTAAACGATGCCGCCGAGGGAGAGGACCGCGACCTCGGTCGTGCCGCCGCCGATATCGACGACCATGGAGCCCGTCGGATCCGTCACCGGGAGCCCGGCGCCGATCGCGGCGGCCATCGGCTCCTCGATGAGGTCAACCTTGCGGGCGCCGGCGGAGAGGGCCGATTCCTGAATGGCGCGGCGCTCGACGGCGGTCGCGCCCGACGGGACGCAGATGACGATGCGGGGGCTCGCGAAGGAGCGGCGGTTGTGGACCTTCTGGATGAAGGTGCGGATCATCGCCTCGGCGACTTCAAAGTCGGCGATGACGCCGTCGCGCATGGGGCGGATCGCTTCGATCTCGCCAGGGGTGCGGCCGAGCATCTGCTTCGCGTCGTTGCCGACGGCGCGGACGATCTTGCGCCCGCCGCGGGTTTCGATCGCGACGACCGACGGCTCGTTCAGAACGACCCCGCGGCCTTTGACGTAAACAAGCGTATTGGCGGTGCCGAGATCGACCGCCATGTCCGCCGACAACATGCCGAAGAGGCTGGAGAGCATCGGGGTTTCCTCAAAGTCCGAACGAAAACGCCTGAGCCTTAACGTTAATTGCTTCCCGAAACGTCAACGCGAGCCCTTCGGGTTTCCACATGAAAATGCGCCGACTCGCAGGCGATTGCGAGGCCTCCTTGAACGCAATTTCGCGACGCATCGCCCGGGGCGGCCTGGCCCCGCCTATTCCATTTGAGACCGGTAACGATTTCGAAAATGCAAATAGAGCCAGCGCATGAGAAGGAGGAAGGCGATCCAGGCCGGAATGATGATCGCCATCAGCGCGAGATCCGCCGGATCGCGAGACCGGAAAAAATCGCCCGCCGCCTGAACCGCCTTCCAGAAGAAAGCGACGACGACAATTTTCGGTGCGACGCCGATCCCCGTGCCGAGCCAGAATTTCCAGAGCGGGATGCTCACCGACCCCGCCGCCGCGTTGACAATGATGAAGGGCGCGGACGGCGTGATCCTAACAAGGGCGGAGGCGAGGACGCCGCGGCGCTCCACGAAGCGCATGAAGGCCTGCACCCGCTCGCCGGAGAGCTTCGCGACGAACCGGCCGCCGAAGAGCCGGCCCATCAGAAAGGTCAGCGTCGATGAGCACATGGTGGCGATCCACGAGTAGATCATGCCGATCACCGGGCCGAACAGCGCGACCGTGACGCTGAAAAGAAGGAACTGCGGGAAGCCTGTCATCGCCAGCACGCAGTAAAAGGCGATGACGATCAGGATCGCGTTCGGCGAATCGACAAAGGGCGCCATCAGACGCTGCAGGCGCTCCGCAGGGTCCTCTTCGTCGAAACCGAGCCACGCCTGGCCGAAGACGAACATGAATGCGACGAAGGCGAACAACGCCAAGGTGACGCCGACGGAAATCCAGGCCTTGGAATCCATCGCCATCAAAAAGCGTTTGAGCCGCGAGAACATGCGTCGGGAGATACTCGTTTCGCAAAGGCGCGCCGACGCGCGGCGCCCGCCTGCATTCTTGACCGACCAAATGAAAACGCGGCCGTACGCGGCCGCGTTTCGCGAAATTGATTAATCGGTCAGAAGGTGAATAGCAACGAGGCGCGCACGACCGTGTCGGTGTCTTCCCGGCCTTCCGGCGGGTCGGTCTCGAACCGCACCCGCGCCGAGGTTCTGAGCCGCAAACGCCCGTTCAGCTTGGTGTCGATCGCGAGCCTCGTCGTCAGAGTAGTCGTTGTGTCCGTGTACGTCACATCAGAGTCGTTTAAGACGTTCACCGCTTCGCTCAGCTGCATGGTGAAATCGCTTGAGGCGTACGCGGCGAAGTCGGTCGAGGAATCCTCCAGCGGGATCTGCTGGCCGAAGGTCGGGCTCGTCGGGTCCGTATCGGGCGTCTGCTGAATGGACGAGTATCGGACGCCCGGGCCGGCTTCGAGCTGCCAGACCGTGCGATCGTTATCGTAGACAAAGTAACCGGCGCCCGCGCCGTAGAAGACGCGATAGGCGAAGCCCGAGAACCGGTCATCCTCGTATTCGAGCTTGTTGTAGGCATAGACCCGGTCGCTGATCGTAATATCGATCTTATAGAAACCGCCGAAACGCTCCTGCGTGCGCTCGCCGTCGGCGCCGCCGATATCGAGATAGGCGTTGAAGGTGTGAAGATACCGTCCGATTTCGTTGGTCGCGTTGGCGAGTCCTCCGAAGGCGTTGTTCTCCGAGTTGCCGTTCGCCTGGTTGTATGAAAGCTCGACCTCTCCGTCCCAGCCTTCCAGATCGAAAAATCCGTACTCTGGCGGCGGCGGGGGAACGGGGACGGCGGCGGCGATCGCCGCAGCGTCCTCCGGATACGCGGCCTGCAGCGTTTTGACGACCGCATCGGTCTCGGCCTTGTCGCCGCCCGCAAGCGCCGCGTCGAGAACCGGCCGCCAGTCGTCTTCGCGCTGCGGCTCGGTTTGCGGCGCGGGTTCGGGCTCCGGCGCCGCCTCCTGCGCGAACGCCGGCGCTATGCCCGCGGCGGACGCGATTAGTCCTACAACAAATCGATGCATGGCCGGCTCCTCTCTGGCGCGGAGCCGGCTTAACGTGATTGCAGCATCAGTTGCGAGCCTTGTCGACCAATCGTTTCGTCGCGAGGAAAGGCATCATGGCGCGCAGTTTTTCGCCGACCTCCTCGATCGGATGCTCCGCGGCGAGACGGCGGCGGGCCTTGAAGCTCGGCATGCCGGCCTTGTTCTCCAGCATCCAGTCGCGGGTGAAGCGCC
This sequence comes from Pseudomonadota bacterium, assembly GCA_038522735.1. Classification (GTDB taxonomy): domain Bacteria; phylum Pseudomonadota; class Alphaproteobacteria; order Caulobacterales; family Parvularculaceae; genus JBCBJX01. The sequence continues at coordinate 25,822 of JBCBJX010000023.1, read as the reverse complement.
CGGTCTGTATGTCGTCGAGCACCCGCTTCATCTCGGCCTTCGTCTCGGGCGTGATCATGCGCGGGCCGGTGACATATTCGCCGTACTCTGCGGTGTTCGAAATGGAGTAGTTCATATTGGCGATGCCGCCCTCATAGATGAGATCAACGATCAACTTCACCTCGTGCAGGCACTCGAAATAGGCCATTTCGGGCGCATAGCCCGCCTCGGTCAGGGTCTCGTAGCCGGCGCGAATGAGTTCGACCAGGCCGCCGCAGAGGACCGCCTGTTCGCCGAAGAGGTCCGTTTCGCACTCCTCCCGGAACGTCGTTTCAATGACGCCTGCGCGCGTGCAGCCGATCGCCGCCGCATAGGAGAGCGCGAGATCGTGCGCTTTGCCAGAGACGTCCCGATCGACGGCGATGAGGCCGGGAATGCCTTTTCCCTCCTCATACTGACCGCGGAGGGTGTGGCCGGGGCCTTTCGGCGCAACCATCGCGACGTCAAGGTCCGCCCGCGGCTCGATGAGGTTGAAGTGCACGTTGAGGCCGTGAGCGAAGAGGATGCAGGCCCCCTCCTTCACGTGCGGCGCGATCTCCGCGTTGTAGATATCCGCCTGCAGCTCGTCGGGGGCGAGGATCATCAGAACGTCCGCCCACGCTGCAGCCTCCGCAACCGTGACCACCGCGACCCCGTCAGCCTCGCATTTCTTTGCGGTCGTGGAGCCCTCGCGTAACGCGACGCGCAGGTCCGAAACGCCTGAATCCTTCAGGTTCAGCGCATGCCCCCGCCCCTGGCTGCCATAGCCGACGACGGCGACTTTCTTCCCCTTGATGAGACCGACGTCCGCATCCTGATCGTAGTACACGCGCATAAATCCGTTCCTTCCGTCGCAGGTTTCGCGCAATTCGCCGTCCTTCGAGAAACCACCGGCTCGCAGCGGCGCCTCAGAACGACGATCGCGTTCGTTCAATCATTACTCTCTTCGTCCTGAGGAGCGGCCGCAAGGCCGCGTCGCGAAGGACCGCGCCGCGCACCTCGCTCACATCGCCTCCGCGCCGCGCTTGATCGACAGGACGCCCGTCCGTGAGACTTCGATGAGGCCGAGCGGGATCATCAGCTCAATGAAGGCGTTGATCTTGTCGCGCTGACCGGTCACCTCGAAGACGAACGAGGCGGGACCCGTGTCGATCACCCGTGCGCGAAAAACGTCGGACATTCTGAGCGCCTCCACCCGCTTCTCGCCGGTTCCAGCAACCTTCACGAGGGCGAGCTCGCGTTCGATGCCGTCCTTCTCCAGAGTAACGTCCGAGACCGTCCGCACGGGCAGGAGGCGCTGAAGCTGCGCCTTGATCTGCTCGAGCGTCGACGGCGTGCCGCTGGTCACGATGGTGATCCGTGAGCGGTGCTTTTCACGATCCGTCTCGGCGACGGTGAGGCTTTCAATGTTGTAACCGCGTGCGGAGAAAAGCCCGACGACGCGGGCCAGGACGCCCGGCTCGTTATCGACGATCGCCGCAAGGGTGCGCTCCTCCGGCCGCTCGTCCTTCGTGTTCGGCGCGTAGACGGAGGCGGAGGGCGCGTCGGCCTCGGCGCTCATACGAGCGCCCTCCCTTTCGCGTCGATCTCCTCGCCCGTCACTTTCGTCCCGCCGAGGAGCATCTCGTTGTGCGCAGCGCCCGACGGGATCATCGGGAAGCAGTTCTCTTCTTTCGAGACGACGCAGTCGAAGAGAACCGGCCCGGGATAATCGAGCATCTCGTCGATCCTCGCATCGAGCTTCGCGGGGCTGTCGCAGCGGAAGCCCTTGCCGCCATAGGCCTCGGCGAGCTTCACGAAATCGGGCAGGCTCTCGGAATAGGACTGGGCGTAGCGCCCGCCATGGAGAAGTTCCTGCCACTGACGGACCATTCCCATATAGAAGTTGTTCAGGATAAAGACCTTAACCGGCAGGCGATGCTGGACGGCCGTCGACATCTCCTGAATGTTCATGAGGATGGAGGCTTCGCCGGCGATGTCGACCACTGTCGCGTCCGGATGGGCGATCTGCGCGCCGATCGCCGCCGGCAGGCCGTAGCCCATGGTGCCGAGGCCGCCGGAGGTGAGCCACCGGTTCGGCGCCTCGAAATGATAATGCTGGGCCGCCCACATCTGGTGCTGGCCGACCTCCGTCGTGATGATCGTTTTGCGATCCTTCGTCTTCTGATAAAGCCGTTCGATCGCATACTGCGGTTTGATGATCTTGTCCGAGGGCGCGTAAGCGAAACTCTTCTTCCCCCGCCATTCGTCGATCCGCGCCGTCCAGAGCGCCAGCGCGCCGGCGTCCGGCCGATCGTTCCGGGCCCGCCAGGTCTCGAGGATCGCAGTCAGGACCTCCGCGCAGTCGCCGACGAGGCCGACATCGGCGCGGACGTTCTTGTGGATCGAAGAGGGATCGACGTCGATATGGATCTTCCGCGAGCCGGGCGAGAAGGCGTCGAGGCGGCCCGTCACCCGGTCGTCGAAGCGCGCGCCGACACAGACCATCACATCGCAATCGTGCATGGCGTTGTTTGCTTCGTAAGAGCCGTGCATGCCCAGCATGCCGAGCCATTTGGGGTCCGAAGCGGGAAACGCGCCGAGCCCCATGAGCGTCGAGGTGACGGGGAAGCCGGTCTCTTTCGCCAGCGCGCGCAACGCCTCCGACGCGGCGGGTCCGGAATTGATCACGCCGCCGCCGGTGTACAGCACCGGCCGCCGGGCGCGGACCATCAGTTCGACCGCCGCCTCGATGCTCGCACGATCAGGTGAGGCCGTCCGGATGCGCCGGATGCGCGCCTCGTTCGGTCCGCTATAGGGCGCGTCGGCGAACTGGACGTCCTTTGGAATATCGACCACCACCGGCCCCGGCCGGCCGGAGCGCGCCACGTGAAACGCCTCGTGCAGAACGTCGGCGAGCCGCGCGGGGTCGTCGACGAGATAGTTGTGCTTCGTGCAGGAGCGGGTGATGCCCACCGTGTCGCATTCCTGAAAGGCGTCGGTGCCGATCATGTGGCGCGCGACCTGCCCTGTGATGCAGACGAGCGGGATTGAATCCATCATCGCGTCCGTCAGCGCCGTGACGACGTTCGTCGCGCCGGGGCCCGACGTGACGAGCACCACGCCGACCTTGCCCGAGGCGCGGGCGTAGCCCTCCGCGGCGTGGCCCGCCCCCTGCTCGTGGCGGACGAGGATGTGCCGGACGTCCGATTGCTGATGGAGCGCATCGTAGATCGGCAGGACGGCGCCGCCCGGATAGCCGAATATCGTATCGACGTCCTGATCGACCAGCGCGCGGACGACGACCTCCGCCCCGCTCATGGCTGCGGCTTCCCGCGCCGCCGCGGCGGCCGGTTTCGTTTCAACAGTCTCGGGCATCGCCCTTCTCCCGTCTTTCTCCGCCATCGATTTCAACCCCGGTCCGGTTTTCGGTTTCCTGACGCCGCGCAAAAAAAAAGGGCTCCGAAGAACCCTTGCGCGCGAGCCTCAGCGACGGCGTCAGGCCGTCGCGCCCGCGCGCGCGATGACTACAAGGAGCCCGTTCCGGATGTTGAACAGCGAATTCATAGAATTTCGTGCTAAAACTGTGGAACTGCGAAGTCAATCCCGCTGAGCCTGTTCGCTCACTTACGGGACGTTTATCGCGCCGGGGCTTTCGGAGGCCTCCGCGCCGAGACGCGCCGCCAGCGTATCAAGCGCATCCTTCCCGCCCGTCGCCCGCAACCAGTCCGGCGTCTGGTTGCGGAACCAGGTAAGCTGGCGCTTCACGAACCGCCGGGTGCGGGTTTTCGCCAGCGCCGAGGCGTCTTCAACGGACGCCGTCCTGCCCAGAACGTCGGCGAGTTCCGGAACCCCGAGCGCTTTCATGATCGGGAGGCCCGGATCGAGATCCCGCGCGACCAGCGTCTCCACCTCATTGAGGGCGCCGGCGGCGAGCATGGCGTCGAACCGGGCGTCGCAGCGGGCGTAAACCGTCTCGCGGGGCGGCTCCAGGACGAGACGCACGAAAGGCCCGTCGACCGCGGCCTCGGGCTGGCGGGCGCGCCAGTCGGAAAGCGACGATCCGGTGGCGGCGTGAACGGCCCAGGCGCGCTGCATCCGCTGGGCGTCGGTCGCCGGAAAACGCGCCATCTCGGGGTCGAAGCCCAGGATCTCTTCGCGGAACCTGTCGGGGCCGAGGGCGGCGCGGCGGGCGGCGGCGTCTGCAAGCGTTTCTTCGGGCACGCCTGGGACGTCCGAGAGCCCGTCCGTCAGCGCCCGGAAATAAAGACCCGTCCCGCCGACCACGATCGGGACGACGCTGTCGGCGCGGGCCTTCCCGACAAGGGCGGCCGCCTCCCGCGCCCAGCGCCCGGCCGAAAAGCGCTCCGCCCCATCGATCGTCCCGTAGAGGGCGTGAGGCGCGCGCCGTTCGTCCTCAGGGCTCGGACGGGCCGTCAGGATACGGAGATCCCGATAGACCTGCATGGCGTCGGCGTTGACGATCACTGCGCCCCGCCCTGCCGAGGCAAGGCGCTCAGCGAGCGCGAGGGCGAGCCCCGATTTTCCGGTGGCGGTGGGCCCGGCGATCAGGACGGTCGGTGCGGCGGCGTCGGTCATTCAGCATCGGCGGGCCGCTCCACAAGCCGCCCGCATCCCGTTAGAAGCGCGGCATGGAAAGCGTCCTCGTCCTCATCTGCAACCCTGCGACACGGGTTCTCTCGGACGCGATCGTCGAGCGCGTCCGAGAGGCCGTCGGCGGCGGAGACGTTCGCTGGCTCGACGCCCGCCTCGCCTGCGAGTTCGCCGCGCCGGCGGACGCGGAGGCGAAAGCGCGCCCGGCGCTCGAGGGCGCGCCTGTCGATATCGCGCTCGTACCCGCCGAAGACCGCCGGAAAAAGCTGCTCGTCGCGGATATGGATTCAACGATAATTGAGCAGGAGTGCATCGACGAACTCGCCGATTTCGCGGGGCTGCGCGTGGAAATCTCCGCCGTCACCGAGCGCGCCATGCGCGGCGAGCTTGATTTCGAAACGGCGCTGACGGAGCGGGTCGGAAAGCTCGCGGGTCTCGACGAGGCGACGCTGCAGACCTGTTTCGACACGCGCATCACCCTCACGCCCGGCGGGCGGGCGGCGACGGCGCGGATGTCCGCCGACGACGCGACCTCAGCCCTCGTCTCCGGGGGTTTCACGTTTTTCACAGAGCGCGTCGCCGCCGCGGTCGGCTTCCACCGCCAGCAGGCGAATATCCTGGAGATCGAGGCGGGGCGCCTCACGGGCAAAGTCGTCCCGCCGATCCTCGGGCGCGAAGCGAAGCGCGCGGCGCTTCTTGCGTATGCGGAAGAGCTGGCGATCAATACCCGGGAGACGATCGCCGTCGGAGACGGGGCGAACGATCTCGCCATGCTGGAGGCGGCGGGCCTCGGCGTCGCCTTCAGGGCGAAACCGGCCGTCGCCGAAGCGGCGGATGTCAGGATCGACCATGGCGACCTGACGGCGCTTCTTTATCTGCAGGGGTATTTCGGCGTCGCAGCCTGAGGAAGGGCGACGCCAGGCGCTCAGTCGTCGGAGCGCAGGGTCTCGTACATTCGCGTGTCGCCGCGCTGGATATAAACCGTCACCGGCCCTTTGTTGATGTTGGAGAGCTTGTCCATGCGGGAGACGACGTCGTCCGGCGTCTTCGTCTCTTCCCAGCCCATCTCCAGGATCACGTCGCCCGGCTGGAGGAGGCCGTGGGCGGGGCTTTGCGGATCGATCCGAGTGACCACCACGCCATCGACGTCCGAGGCGATGCCGTAGCGGGCGCGCAGGTCGTCGCTCACGGGCTCAAGCGTCATGCCTTTGTAGGAGGAATCCGACTGCGCAAGACGCTGGACCTGCTCGCGGATGGTCACGGAGAGCCGCATGCGCTTGCCCTCGCGGATAATCTCGACGGGAACGGTCTGGCCGATCTCCGCGTCTGCGACCGCCTGCGGCAGATCGCGATAGCGGTCGATCTTCGTATTGTTGAAAGAGACGATGACATCGTTGGTGCGAATGCCCGCCGTCGCCGCCGGACTGCCCGCCTCCACATAGGAAATGCGCGCGCCGCGGGCGGAGCCGAGACCGAGCTGCTCGGCGATCTGCTCGCTCACCTGGTCGATGTTGACGCCGAGCCAGCCACGGCGGGCTTCGCCGAACTGGACGATCTGCTGGACGATCCGTTCCGTGAGGGATGAGGGGACGGCGAAGCCGACGCCGACGGAGCCGCCCGATTGCGAAAAGATCGCCGTGTTGACGCCGATCACCCGGCCGTCGAGATCGAACAGGGGCCCGCCGGAGTTGCCGCGGTTGATGGCCGCGTCCGTCTGGATGAAGTCGTCGTACTGCCCGACTTGGATGTCGCGATTGCGCGCCGAAACGATGCCGACCGTGACCGTACCGCCAAGGCCGAAGGGGTTGCCGATGGCGATCACCCACTCACCGACGCGCACCCGGTCGCTGTCGCCGAAGCGGACGTACTCGACATCGTCCTTCGGGCCGAGCTTCAGTTTCAGGACCGCAATGTCCGTCGCCTGATCGACGCCGATGACATCAGCGACGTACGTCCGGCCATCATGGAGGGTGGCGGAAATCTCGTCGGCTTCCTCGATCACGTGGTAGTTCGTGACGACGATCCCGTCTTTTGAAACGATGAAGCCCGATCCAAGGGAAACGGCCCGGTTGCCGCCGAATTTGCGGTTGAAGGGCGCGAGCGGGCTCGTCTCGTCGAAGCCGCCGCCATAGGTCTGGGCGGACGAGATGTTGACGACCGTCGGCAGGAGACCTTCAGCAAGGTCGGCGAAGTTATAGGGCGTCGGGCGTGCAGCCGAAGCGGTCTGAGAAAACGCCAGCACCAGCGCGGCGACCGCCGCCAAGATCGAACCCATTGCGCGCACGTCGAGCACCCCGCTTCGCCTCGGGACCACCCTATCCCGTCTTCGTTAACCTATCGGAACGCGAAGGCCGATCAAGCGCCGCGCCGGGCTCCGGATGCGGCTCGCGATCCTTCCCGGCGCTACTGACCTTCGCCCTGCAAGTCATTGAAATAGCGGAAGAATTCATTGTCCGGCGAGAGGAGGATCGTCGTCTGCCCGCCGGCGTCGGAGGTCTTTAACGCTTGGTCATAGGCGAGCAGCGACCGGTAGAAGGCGAAGAACTCGGGATCGCGATTATAGGCCTCGGCGAAAATCTTGTTGCGCTCGGCGTCGGCCTCGCCGCGGATTTTCTCCGATTGCTCGCGGGCGCCGGCGACGATCTCGACGGCTTCGCGATCAGCCTGCGCGGTGATCTCCTGATATTTCTGGTTGCCCTCGGCCCGGATTTGCTGGGCGCGCTGCTGACGCTCCGTCCGCATGCGCTGGAAGACGGCTTCCTGGTTCTGCGTCGGGAGATCGGCGCGGCGGATTTTCACGTCCACGATTTCAACGCCGATATCTTCCGTCGTCTGACGCAGGCCGTCGCGTATGCGACGCATCAGCTCCGCGCGGCGGTCGGTTACGATGTCCTGCACCGTGACCGAGCCGAGCACCTGGCGCAGCGCCTGCTCGAGAAGGGACTCCATACGCGCCTCGCCGGCGTTGATGTCGCGCACCGTCCGGTAGAAAGCGAGCGGATCGACGATGCGGTACCGAGCGAACGAATCGACGACCAGACGCTCCTGGTTCGCAGCGAGGATCTCGATCTCCGGCTGATCGAGCTCCCGGTTGCGTTTGTCGAACATCACGACGTTCTCGATGACCGGGGCTTTGAATTTCAGGCCGGCTTCAACATACTCCTGACGCGGTTCGCCGAACCGCAGGACGAGAGCCGTCTTGTCTTCAGGCACGGTGAAAAACGTCTGCTGAAGAATTAGGATTGCGATCCCGGCGATAACAGCGAGGGCGACGATGCGGGTCTGGTTCATCTGACGCGCTCCTTAATTGGGCGAGCCGCGGCGGCGGCCGAGTTCGTTTAGGGGAAGGTAAGGCACGACGCCGCTCTGGCCGTCCTGGTCGATGACGATCTTGTTCATGTCGCCCAGAACGGATTCCACCGTTTCGAGATACATCCGACGGCGGGTGACCTCGGGCGCAAGGGCGTATTCGGCGTAGATCGAGACGAAGCGCTGGGCCTCGCCGCGGGCCTCAGCGACGACGCGGGCGCTGTAGGCTTCGGCCTCCTGGATCAGCTTCGCCGCCTCGCCGCGGGCTTGCGGGAGCACTTCGTTCGCATACCGCGTCGCCTCGTTCTCTCGGGTCTGACGGTCTTGGTCGGCGTTTTCGACGTCCCGGAACGCGTCGATCACCTGGGCCGGCGGAACGGCGTCCCGGATGTTGAGGTTCACGATCTCAATGCCGCTGTCATAGGCGTCGAGCGCTTCCTGCATCAGTCGTTGCGTGTCGTCCTGAACGGCGCGGCGCTCGGTCGTGATGATAGGCTCGAGGCTCAGTCGTCCGACCACTTCACGCATGGAGGACTCAGCGACCGTGCGGACCAGCTGGATCGGGTCGTCGATATTGTAAACGAACTGGGCGACGGGCGGCAGGTCGTCCCCTTCCAGAGCGATACGGCTCGGCTTGATATTGTACTGAATGACGAAGTCGATGTTCACGAAATTCTTGTCGCCGGTGAGCATGAGCCCCGCGTCGGACCGGGCCGACGGACCGCCGGCGACGGCGACTTCGCGCAGCTCGTCGACGCGCTCGGTCCGCGCTGATTCAACCGGCCACGGAATATGCCATTTAAGGCCCGGCCCGGCTACGCGATCGAATTTTCCAAAGCGGGAGACCGCCGCAAGCTCGGTGGTGTCCACCTGATAAAACCCGCTGAAAATATAAAGCGCTACGCCAGCAGCGCCGAGAAGCGCGAGGGCGCCCTTGCTCATGCCCCCGCCGCCACGACCGCCGCCAGGGAACGCCCGGCGGAACCGGCGCTGGCCCTGACGCAGAAGCTCCTCAAGGTCGGGCTGGCCGCCCGGCCGCCGCGGCCCGTTCCCGCCGCCGCGAGGGGGCTGGCCCCAAGGGCCCGATCCGTTTCCCGAATTGTCCTGCCAGGGCATTCGATCTCTCTTTCCGTTCCGACGGCGTTTTTTCGCGCCCCTTCAAGGCGCTTGGTCATCCGCCCTATATATGGGGCGGTCGACCCCGCGCAACGCGACGTCCCGCGCGCGGGCCCTTCCCCATCCGGTGAAAGCGCTCAGCATGAACACCTGGTTAACAGACGCTGCCAAAGCCGCTCTTAAGGATGTAACGCCGCCGTGGTCGGACCGTCCCTTAAGCGCATCCGGCGCTGAGGTCTCCGTCGCCGGAGACAAGGCGACAGTCGTGATCGAGACGCCGCGCGAGGCGGGATCGGCGGCGGAGGACGTGCGTCTCGCCGCGGAAGCGGCGGTGCGCGCCGTCTCCGGCATCGCTGAAGCGCGCGCGATCCTCACCGCGCATCAACGCCCCGCCGGCGGCGGGCACGCCCCGCTTCCGACCGGCCGCGGCGCGCCGAAAGGCCCGATCGCTCTGCCGGGGGTGAAGCGGGTCGTCGCCATCGCGAGCGGCAAGGGCGGCGTCGGCAAATCGACCGTCGCCGCGAACCTTGCAGCCGGGCTCGCCCGCCGCGGCCGGCGCGTCGGTTTTCTCGACGCGGACATTTACGGGCCCTCCGCGCCGACCCTCTTCAATCTCGAGGGCCCGCCGGACATTCACGAGGAAAAGATCCAGCCGCTCGAGGCGTTTGGAGTGAAGGTCCTCTCCATCGGCTTCATGATCGAACCGGAGAAAGCCCTCGTCTGGCGGGGGCCGATGGTGATGGGCGCGGTCTCGCAGCTGCTCGGCGACGCTGACTGGGGCGAACTCGACGCCCTCATCATCGATACGCCGCCCGGCACGGGCGACGCCCACCTCACCCTCGCCCAGCGGGCCCCTCTCTCAGGCGTTCTCCTGGTGACGACGCCGCAGGATCTCGCCTACGCCGACGCGCGCCGGAGCGGAAAGATGTTGCGCAGGCTGTCGGTTCCAATCCTCGGCGTCGTGGAGAACATGGCGTTCCTTCAGGGCGCCGACGGATCGCTCGTACGCCCCTTCGGCGAAGGCGGAGGAGCGCGTCTCGCCGCGGAGTTCGAGGCCCCGCTGATCGCCTCGCTGCCGCTCGATCCGGCCTTGCAGAAATCAGGCGACGATGGCGCGCCGCTCCTCGCAGGGGACGAAGACGCGCCGAGCCGCGATGCGCTCGAGCGCGCCGTCGACGCCCTCGAGGTGTTTCTGGAAGGCTAGTTTCTCAGCTTGCGGCGGAGGTGTGGTCGTGGACGATCCGCCAGACGCCGCCGGACTTGCGCATCACGAGCGTGAAAAGACCGTTCGGCTGCGTCCCGTCGGCTTTTGAAAGCGCCCAGCCGCCGAAGACCACGGCGTGATCGTCGCCGATCAGCTGCACGTCGATCTCGGAGAAGTTAAGGGCGCCCATGGCGGCCTGATCGGGGTAGTTTTTCCGATAACGGTTGAGCGCCGCTTTGTAGCCGCGCGCGACGTTTCCGCCGGACGCGAAGCGCAGACCGTCGTCTTTCCAGTAGCCGGCCATGAAGCCGTCGAGATCGCCGGCGTTCCAGGCGGCCTGTTGGGCTTCGAGAATGGCGCGCACCGCCTCTTCCGGCGGCCTGCCGGGGGTTGCGGCGGCGATGCGGTTTGCAGCAGACGCCGGGCGCGCGGCGGGCTGCGGCGCGGCGGCTTTCGGAGAAACCGCGGCGGCGAGGCGCTGGGCGACGGACGTCGGCGCAGGCGCGATGCGTTCCGCAGCCGGCTCAGGCTTCGGGTTCGGCTGAGGCGGCGTCTGCGGGGCGGTTTCCGTCGCGGCGGCGCCGGCGTTCTGAGCGAGCCTCGTCGGCGCCGCGCGGACCGGCTCCGGCTCCGCGGTCGGCGCGGCGGGGGTCGGTTCGATCGCCTCGCGCAGGGCGGCTTCGCGATTGACCGGCGCCGGCTCGGCGGGCGAGGTCGCGGCTTCAGGTTTTTGCTCGGGAGCGGGCGTCGGGGCCGCCGCGACTTCGGCGACGCGCTGCTCCGCCGCCGGAGCGGCCGGCGTTTCATCCGGCCGCGGCGCGACGGGCGCGTCCAGAGCAGCGAGGTCCGTTTCGACCGCGGCGCAGGACCAGCCGGCGTCCGAAAGCACCTGGGCGAGGTCGGCGGCCTTTTCGACGCAGTAATCGTAATTGTTGTTGGCGTGATACGGCGTCGTCGCCGGCGCGCCTTCATTCGGCTTGCGATAGACGACGTCGCATCTGGCGCCGACCATGCCCGGCGAGAGGATCTCGATCGAGCGGGTGACGGCGCCGCGGGTGCAGACGGTCTGGCTTTCGGCGGCGGCCGCGGCGAGGGTCGGCGCGATCGCGGCGGCGGCTGCGAGGAGTGCGGATTTCATCATGTCTGCCTCTTTCGTTCGTTTACGTCTCGTTAAGATCCGGCTCGCCCCCGCAATCTTTCATTCCGCCTCGTAGCGCACGGGGTCTTAAAGCCCGGTCGCCGCCGACGTTTCGATTTTATCAACGCCGACAAGGGGTTCTCGTCGTTCCAGCACGAAGAACCGCATCGGCGCGGCGTCCCGCGGGTGAGGCTCCGGCGGATCGTCGACCTCCCGACGGCTCCACTCGGAGGGATCAAGGTCCGGAAACCGCGCGTCTCCGTCCACGTCCAGATCAATTTCCGTCAGGTAAATTCGGTGCGTCTGCGGCGAAAATGCGGCGTACACTTCAGCGCCGCCGATGACGCAGTATTCGGGCTGATCCGCCGCCCGCGCCGCTTCGATCGCGACGGCGCTCGCCTCGTCGACGCAGCGCACGATGAGCGCGCCGTCGGCGGCGAAGTCCTCGGAGCGGGTGAGGACGATATTGGTGCGGCCCGGGAGCGCCTTTCCGATGGAACGATACGTCTTCCGTCCCATGACGACCGGCTTTCCCATGGTGATCCGCCTGAACCATTTGAGGTCCGAGGGCGCGCGCCACGGGAGCGCTCCGTCCTTCCCGATGACGCCGCCCCTGGCCGTCGCGACGACCATGACGCAGTGGGGATCGCCCGCCGCGCTCACACCGCCACCGGCGCTTTGATGTGCGGGTGCGGATCGTAATTCTCGATCGCGACGTCCTCATAGCGGAAGGCGAAAAGATCGGTCACGTCCGGATTGAGGCGGAGCGTCGGCAGCGCCCGCGGTTCGCGGGAGAGTTGCTCACGCGCCTGATCGAGGTGATTGAGATAGAGGTGCGCGTCGCCGAAGGTGTGGACGAAGGTTCCGGGCTTCAGCCCGGTCGCCTGTGCAACCATCGCCAGGAGCAGCGCGTAGGACGCGATGTTGAACGGCACGCCAAGAAAGATGTCCGCGGAGCGCTGATAAAGCTGCAGCGACAGGACGCCGCTGGCGACATAGAACTGGAAGAGACAGTGGCAGGGCGCGAGCGCCATGGCGTCGAGATCGGCAGGGTTCCACGCCGACACGATGATGCGCCGGCTGCCCGGGTCCTCGCGGATGAGGCGCACGGCTTCAGCGATTTGATCGATGGTCCGACCGTCCGGCGCCCGCCAGGAGCGCCACTGGGCGCCGTAGACGGGCCCGAGATCGCCGTCCGGCCCGGCCCATTCATCCCAGATCGTCACCCCGCGCTCGTTCAGGGAGCGCGCGTTCGTGTCGCCGGACAGAAACCACAGAAGCTCATGCAAGATCGATTTCAGGTGCAGCTTCTTCGTGGTTACGAGGGGAAAGCCGTCCGCGAGATCGAAGCGCATCTGATGGCCGAAGACCGAGCGCGTGCCGACGCCGGTCCGATCCTCCCGGTCGACGCCCTCGTCGAGGGCGCGCTGCATGAGATCGAGATAAGCGCGCATTGGCGGCCCTTTCCTTTCGTTCGCGAAACGCGGCCGAGTCGGGCGCCCCTGTCGAGGCTCGCCACCGGCCTCTTCGCGCGCCATACTCCCGACGCTTGACGCTTGGCCGCGGGGGCGGCCGCCAGGGGACCTATGGGCGAGACCGCAGCCGATATCGACCGTCCGGACGACCAGGAGCCGGATTATATGCCGCCGCCCGGCGGCGCCCGGGTTCTGACGGCGATCGCCGGCTTCGGCGCGATCGCGGCTTACGCTTTTTATCAGATCGTCGACAAATTCGAGGACGCGGCCGAGCCGCTTTTTGCGGCGGCGGCGACGTTCGCGATCACCGTGGCCATCGGCTGGGCGGTGCTGGCGCGGGCCTCCCGTGTCGTCGCCGCGGGCGTCGCCTCAGTCGTCATCGCTGCGGCGCTCGCCGCCGGCATGGCCCGCATCTACGCCGTCGCGGAGTCCGCGCCCGACATCGACACGGCGCTGCCCCTGTTCTGGCTCGCGGCCGGCGGCCCCCTCGCCTTTTTTCTCTTGCTCGTTTTCTCGAAGGCGTCGATCGACGCGCGCACGCCGCCGCCCTATCGCGCGCTCTTCCTGCACGGGCTGTCGCTGCCGCTCATCGGCGGGGCGGCGAAGATTTTCGCAGGCCTCATCTGCGCGTTTCTCTTCACCTGGGCGTGGCTGTTCGACAGCCTCGGCGTGTCGATTTTTCTCGAGATCGTCCGCGAGCCATGGTTCCTTTTGCCATTTCTCGGCGGCGTCGGCGCGCTTTCCGTCGGCGTCATCCGGGGCCGAACCGCCGTCATCGGCGCCCTGCGGTTCATCGTCCTGCTTTTCTGCCGGATTGCGGCGCCCCTAGGCGCTGCGTTCGCGATCACCCTTGCGGGGCTCCTCGCGGTGCAGGGCGTCGACGGCGTCTTTGAAGGCGGCGGCGTCGCGAGTACGATGCTCGCCTTCGCCATCGCCGGCATGCTGATCGTGAACGGCGTCTATCAAAACGGCGACGGCCCCCCGCCCGCCCTCTGGCTGCGCCTCTCGACGCTCGTTCTCCTCATCCTGATCCCGCTCTTCGTCGGCCTCGCCGCGTGGGCGCTCTGGCTGCGCGTTGAACAATACGGGCTGACGCCGCCCCGCTTTCTCGGCCTCGCGATGGTGGCTCAAGCCGTGATCTACGCCGCGTTCGGCCTTATCGCGGCCGGCTCCGAACTTCATTGGCGGGCGGAGCGATGGATGCGGCCTCTCGGGGTGCTCAACACCGCCCATGCAGGGCTCTGGGTCGTCATCCTTTTCGGGCTGCTGACGCCCCTCCTCGATCCTTACGCCTGGTCGGCGCGCCATCAGGCCGAGCGCGTGCGCTCACAGTCGGTCTCCATTGAGGAGTTCGATTTCGGCTATCTTTATTTCCGGCTCGGACGCGCGGGCGAACGGGAGGCCGAAGCCCTCGCCGCCATCAACGACCATCCGGAGTACTGGGAGATCAACCGTCGCCTCGAGATCGCCCGCGACGCGTTCAACATCTATGCGTATGAGGAGCAGCTGAACCCGCCGGAGGAGCCGGAAGGCGAAGCCGACGCACCGGAGGCTGGGGCGGCGGAAGAAGCGCCTGGCTCTCCTCCGCCTGCCGAGCCCACGACCGATGCGGCGACCGAGCCGCCCGCCGCAACGCCGGATGAGACGTCAGACGACGACATGGCGTTCCCGGACCTTTCCGATGAACCGGAACCGGATGACGGTTGAGCCAGCGGCGCCGGCGTCTTATCAACATCCGGGGCTATCCGCCGTGCTTCTCCCTGCGTTCGATTTTCCGGGTCGGCCCGTGGTAATCGACGACGCCTTCGGCGATCGCATAACAGGCGAGGCGAACGGACAGCGGGATGACGACCTTCTCGCCGTCGCGCTCGCCCTTTTCATAATACTGGATCATGCGGCGCTTCAGGCCGAGAACGTGCGCCGCGTCCTTCTGCGACAGCTTCAGCGCCTTGCGCCACTTCTTGAAGTCTGAAGCGTCCATTGTCGTCATCAGGTCGTCGCCCGGCGGGCCTCTTCGGAGTTGCGCGCCTTATAGAGCGCAATCATTGCGGCTTTGCGACGGTCGGGCGTGAATTCGCCATAATTCGACCGGGTCTTCATTTCTCAACGGTTTCGCCCCATGTTGATGACTGATCGCTCCGGCGGTCTATGGCGATAAACGGCGCTCATAATAAGCGGACCGGACCCGGGGGCGGTACCCGGCGGCTCCACCCAAGCGCCCTGACCTTCGGGACAAGGGCGTTTCGGCGGGGCCGAAACAGGATCGACGGACGTGTAAAAGTTCTGCTTTCGCCCGGATGGCCTCCGTAATTGGGCCGAATTGAATAGTTGCCAACGACAACTACTCGGAAGAGTTCGCTCTCGCTGCGTAACGCGGCTGAGCTGCTCGAATTGAAGTCCTAGGCCCTTTCCAGGCCTAGGCGGGGCCCGGGGGCGCCTGGCAACAGAAGCCCCCATTTCATTCTTTGTGCACAGGCCCGAACCGCGCCGCGAAGCGCGATGGTCCTCGCCCCCGCTCTTGAGAATTGGGGCGCCTGGCAACAGAAGCTCTCCATTTCATTTTCGACTGTGGAAAAAACGAAACTGGGGCTGGTCGCAGGCGGATCGCTTTGCAGCTAGCGAAGACCTCGCGCTTAGCGGCGCCCCGCGGCTGTTTCTCGTCGGTCATGGGACGGACGCCGGCTGGCGGCGGCCTTCGTCGGTGTTTCAAACGTTATGAAATCCTAGGCGATGCGAGCGGAAAACTCGCGCAAGGGTTGCCGATAGGCAACGCTCGATCGAACCGACAAATGGTAAGAGCCGATGACGATAAGAGGGGGAGTCGATCATGCGTATGATGATTACAGCGCTATGCGTTATCTCGTGTGGATTGGGAAACGCGGCCGCACAATCAACTGACGCCAAGAAAAAACCGTATGTACCAGGAACGATGTTCGCCCTCGACTACCGATCCCGATACGCGGAAATCGGGTACGAGGCGAACATTTTCAACGACACGCTTACACCCGTGGAAGATAGGATAACGCAAACGGGCTCGGATCTGCGAGTAAGGGTCACCCCGTTCATAAGCGCCTACGTTTCTGTCAGCGACGAGCTTTTTCCCGACCGTGCATTCGACTCGGAGTTTTACGAGGCGTCGACGCCCGATGCGGCCCGCGATCTGGGCTACGCCGCCGCGGCGTTTGGGATCCTTGTGAAACCGCTTCCGTTCAATGTCGCGGTGCCCGCGGTCACTTACGAACGCCGAAATTTTCGAGGCGATTTCACCACGGATATCGATATGCGGGATGAAGCCGGCGGGTTGATCGCCCCGGAAGGTGGCGCGCTTGAGCTGTCCGACGAACAGACCTGGATTTCGTTGCAATGGGGCGACGATCCTCGATATTCCGTGCTCGGCGTCGATGCATCCGGCGCTCGCGTTTCAGATCGAAATTACAACGGGGAGAACGCATTCCAAGTCTCCTTCAACTTGACTTGGGTGCAATCGGATTCGCTGTTTTTTGAATTCGATGACGATGACGCCTTCGCCGTTCTCCGCAATATCGAGACATCGAGCTTCAACGCCGGCCTCGCCCTGCGAAGCGACTTTTATCGATCCGACAACAGTCTATTCATCGCGTCGTGGGGCATAGAGACCAGTCTTCCGATCTACGGTGAGCGCTCTCTACCCCGCTTTGGCGGTTATCTTGGCGCGTATGTGACGCCGGTCAACAAGCGCGTGAGCTTTGGGACGACCGTAGGCGCATACACCCTGATCAGCGACTCTGAGTACGGCGGGCTTCTGGGCGGCGACAGGATTTCAGAAGCCGACAATTTCGGAACTATAGAATTGAAAAGCGGCTTTGAACTTACCGCGGGCCTTGCGATCCGCATTTAAGGCGACACACGTTCCGTCGAAGCAACAGACGCCTTTTCGTCACCCGGCCGCGCGGAACCAGCCTGTCACCGACAGCCGGGGCGCAGCCGCGAACGGCGCGACATACGTCACCGAATGAATATGGCGGGTGCTGAAGAGCGAGAGCACATTGAAGCCCGGCGCCCAGGCGTCGCGGGGCGTTCCGTCGGGCTCGTAGAACTGCAAAAGCCCGCCCCAGTCCGGATGCCAGTTCGGCGTGAGGCTCAGGACATACGCCGCGATGCGGCTCTCTCCCGCCGGGTCGTCGAGATGGCGCGTCAGGAAGTTGCCCGGGACATAGCGCGTCGCCTGACCGTCCGCCCAGGCGATCTCCGGCGCGCCGACGATCGTCCGCACCGCCTCCAGAACCGGCGCTGCGTTCAGGTCTTCGAGAACGGCGCGCAGGCGTGCGTTCGCGCTCTCGGCCATCTGATGACCTTCATAGAGGAACCCGGCGCCGCGCGACGCGTCGGCGGCCACTTTGCGTTGCAGGTCTGCGCGCTCGGCCTGCCCGAGCCGCGCCAGCTCGTCCGGAAAGATCGCCCGCGGTGAGCCGTCGACGGCGGTCATAGTGGCGTAAGCGGTCTCATTTGCGATCAGCGCGTGGATCTCCTGCGCCCGGGCGGGCTGAAGCGCGTCAGGAATTCGCACGCGGTCGTCGATGCGAAACGCCTCGGCGAGGGCCGGAAGGTCGAGGGTCGGGTTCAGCATGAACGGCTCCCGCTGCGGGCGATGCGAAACCGGACGTTCGCCTTTGCGCTTGCGTCCGACGCGGTTTTCACCTTGTCTGCCGGTCTCCGAGGCCAGTTTCAACACGGCCGCCGACGGGAACCCGCTCCCATGAGCGACGACGACACCTCGCTGATCGATTATCCAGGGCTGACGCAGAACGCCCTGCGCGGCGTCGTGCGCGACGTTCTGGAGATGCTGGCTACAGCCGGCGAGACGCCCGGCGAGCACCACTTTTTCATCGAGTTTTCAACTCACCATCCGGGCGTCGATATCCCGGACTATCTCCGCGAGCAGTATCCGGACCGGATGTCGATCGTCCTCCAGCACCAGTTCTACGATCTCGGCGTCGACCATGAGACCTTCGAAGTGACGCTGAAATTCAAGGGCAAGCCGGAGCGCCTCGTCGTCCCCTTCGACGCCATGACGAGCTTCGTCGATCCGAGCGTCGATTACGGCCTGCGGTTCGAACCGGTGGAGGCCGAGCCCTTCGCGCCGGAGGCGCCGCCGGCGCAGACCGAGGACGAAGGCGGCGACGACGCACCAAAGCCCGAAGGCGGCGCGGAGGTCGTCAGCCTCGACCAGTTCCGGAAGAAATAAACCGACTAAAGATCAAAAAGGCCGAGATCGAGATCGACCGGGTCGAGCGCCTTGCGCAGGGGCCGGACGAGGACCGCGATACGCCCGCGCTCGCCCTGAAACTTTTCCGAGATGAGCCGAACCACCTGCCGGTCGTCCCGCCAGAAGACCCCGTTGAGGGCGTCCAGCACCGCCTTGGCCACGTTGTCCACGTCATGGTTCCGCCCGGGCTCGGCCTCGGAGGTCCAGATGCGCACCTCGAAAGGCTGAAAGCCGGCGCGCACATGGGCGACTTCTTTCCTGAGGAAATCGGCGACGAGGCCCTTGATGCGCCGGGTCTGGGTGGTCGCGGCGTCGATACGCAGGAGCGCCGCTTCGCCCTGAAAGGCGATCTGCACCTTGCCCTTGCCGTAGAACTCGCTGCGCATTTGCGCCCCTTTCGAGCCGTTGTAAGACCGCCGGCGACCGCCGACATCAGGGAGGAAGGAGCCGCCCCATGGCCGAAACCCGCACCGAAACCGATTCCTTCGGTCCTCTCACTGTTCCCGCCGAGAAATATTACGGCGCGCAGACGGCGCGAAGCCTCATTAATTTCCCGATCGGAACGGAAATCCAGCCGGCGCCGCTGGTGCGCGCCCTCGGGGTCGTCAAATACGCCGCGGCGCGCGCCAATCTGGCCCTCGACAATATCGAGCCGAAACTCGGCGAAGCGATCGCCGCAGCAGCCCTCGAAGTCGCCGAGGGCAAGCTGAACGACCACTTCCCCCTGTCCGTCTGGCAGACCGGGTCCGGCACCCAGTCCAACATGAACGCAAACGAGGTCGTCTCCAACCGGGCGATCGAGATGCTCGGCGGCGAGTTGGGCTCGAAAGACCCGGTGCACCCGAACGATCATGTGAATCGCTCGCAATCTTCCAACGATACGTTCCCGACGGCGATGCACATCGCCGCGGCGGAGGAGATCGTCCACCGCCTGACGCCGGCGCTGCAGGCGCTGCGGAACGCCCTCAACAACAAGGCGGCGGCCTTCAAAGACATCATCAAGATCGGCCGCACTCACCTGCAGGACGCAACGCCGCTCACCCTCGGCCAGGAATTCTCCGGCTACGTCGCGATGGCGGAGAACGCCATCGACCGGGTGGAGGGGGCGCTCCCCCGCCTCTACGCCCTCGCCCAGGGCGGCACGGCTGTCGGCACGGGGATCAACGCAAAAATCGGCTTCGCAGAAGCCTTCGCGGAGAACGTCGCGGAACTGACGAAGCTCCCCTTCGTGACGGCGCCGAACAAGTTCGAGGCCCTCGGCACCCATGACGCCATGGTCGCCGCCCACGGCGCCTTGAACGAGACGGCGGTCTCGCTCTTCAAAATCGCCAACGACATCCGCCTCCTCGGCTCCGGGCCGCGTTCCGGCCTCGCGGAAATCTCCCTGCCGGAAAACGAGCCCGGCTCCTCCATCATGCCGGGCAAGGTGAACCCGACCCAGTGCGAGGCGCTCACCATGGTCTGCGCCCAGGTGATGGGAAACAACGCGGCGGTCTCCTTCGCCGGCAGCCAGGGGCATCTGGAGCTCAACGTCTTCAAGCCCGTCATCGCCTACAACACGCTGCAGTCGATCCGCATCCTCGCCGACAGCGCTCAGGCGTTTACGGACAAATGCGTCGCCGGGATCAAAGCGAACGAGGAGCGCATCGGCCAGTTGATGGCCCAGTCCCTGATGCTCGTCACCGCCCTCGCCCCGACGATCGGTTACGACAAGGCGACGGAAATCGCCAAGGCCGCCCATAAGAACGGGACCACGCTGAAGGAAGAAGCGGAGCGCCTCGGCTACGTGTCGCCTGCGGACTATGATTTGATCGTGAAACCGGAAGAGATGATATCGCCGCGCTGATCCGGTGATCGAGAAGCGCTCCCTCTCCCTTGGAGGCCACCGGACGTCCGCGTCCCTGGAGCCGGAGTTCTGGGAGATGCTGGAGCGCTTCGCCCGCGCCGACGGCCGCTCGCTCTCAAGCCTCGCGTTCGAGGTGGACCGGGCGCGGGCGGCGGAAGACGAGCCGCCGAACCTCTCCTCGGCGCTTCGCCTTTACGTTCTACGCAGAATGCGCGCCGAACTGGAAACCGCGCGATGACGGACGACGGCAAGATCATCAGCCTCAGCAAGGCGCGCAAACAGAAGCGGCGCGCGGCGGACAAGAAATTCGCCGCCGAGAACCGCGCCGCCTTCGGCAGGACGAAAACGGAGAAAACGCGTGACGCAAAGGCGAAGGCCCGGCGAGACGCTCTACTCGACGGCGCGCGAACGGACGACGGCGAACCGTCCTGACGCTTCCTCAAAGGTCGCTCAAGCTCTTCTTCCTTGTCTTCCCACGGCTTGACCGTGGGACCCATCACGGAAGGGCTCGGCGTTTGCAACGTCCGGCGATAAAGTCCTGAATGGCCGACGGCGTGACGGCGTGACGGCGTGACGGCGTGACGGCGTGACGGCGTGACGGCGTGACGGCGTGACGGCGTGACGGCGTGACGGCGTGACGGCGTGACGGCGTCGCGGTATGGAGTTGGGTCCCACGGTCAAGCCGTGGGAAGACTTAAATCGGACCGACGGAGCAGAAACGCCTAAGGCTTCGTCGCCAGCATCTGAAGATTGACGAGTCTGAGCCCGATCGGGTTCGTCCGGGCCCGGCGTTCGCCCAAGACGGCGCGCATCGCCTTGTAGATGTCCTCGCGCAGCGCGCCGTGCGCAACGGAAATCTCCGCGCCCCGTTTCTTGCCGACTAATAGCCGAATGTTCATGAAGCCCGCCCGCTCCATCAGCGCAGCGAGGGAACGGCAGCCGAATTCCTGGAGGTGCAGGCCGCAGGAGGTTTCGTGGCGGAGATCGGAGATGTCGTGCGGGCCAGAGAGCCGGTTCGGCGTCACGCACAGATAATCGCCGCCCGGCTTCAGGACCCGGAAGATTTCAGACAGCTGCTCGACAGCGTCGTCCGGATGCAGATGTTCGATGAGTTGATTCGAATAGGCGAAGTCGATGCTTCCTTCCGGCAGCGGCATGGAGACGCCGTCGGAGATATGGAAATGGAAACCCTCGCGCGCGTGTTCTTCGGCGAGCACCTGCTCGGAGACGTCGACGGCGTGCGCTTGGGAGACGTGCCCGAGGAGGTCGAGGCTGAGGCGCCCGTCGCCGGCGCCGACCTCCAGAAACGCCGCACCCGCCGGAACAACGGCGCGCAGGATTGAGGCGCGGCGCGCGCGGTCGGCGTTCAGGTCCTCGGCGCGTTTGCGGTTTTGCGGGTGCAGCGGCACGCTTTTGAAAAGCGTGTCGTACACCTCCGTATAAAGCCCGCCGCCGATGCGCTCGGAGCGCTCCGAATTCAGGAGCCTCTCGGCGAGCTGCAGTTCGAGGACGTAATGATCCCAGATATGGGATTCGATCGGCGCGCCGTAGCGGTCGCGCCGAAGGCTCTCCGTCGGGGTGTTCGGCGCGTCCATCAGGGCGGTCTTTCGTAGGCGCTGCGCCGCTTGTTCTAAGGAACGGGCGGCGCGAACTCAACGCGCCTCAAGAAACGCGCGCGAGCTCCGGCCGACCGCTGACGATGCGGTTGTAGATCGCGTTCACTCGCTCGGCGTGGCCGCGCAGGAGCGGCTCGATATGACCCGCCGCCGCGACGCCGGCCGCCCGGGCCGCGATCACCGCGAGGCGTTCCGGGAACCGGTCGGTCTCCGGGCTCTTCCAGCCGACGATCGCCTGGAAGGCGGCGAGGCCGTTGAGAGCCGCCGCCGCCGCCCCGATATCCGTCCGCGTTGCGGCGCTGACGAGGCCGGCGCGCTCCAGCCCCTCCATCACCGCGTCTAGACCCTTGTCGAGCACGTACGGGTGACTGCCGCAGTATTTGAAGGCGAAGGCGGAGACGACGAATTCCAGATCGAAGATGCCGCCCTCGACGCGCCGGACATCCCAGACGGATTTCGCGGGATCGCGGCGGAGGCGCTGGGCGCGGGCCCGGTCCGCCTCACGAAAGACGAGATCCGCCGAACGCGGGGCGCCTGCGACGGAGAGAACGGCGCTCGCAAGCTCCTCGCGGGCGGTTTTGCCGCCGGCGGCCGCCTCGAAGCCGACGAGGGCGACTTTCTCCGCCGCCAGAGAGCGGTTCTGCATGTGATCGCGGAACGCTGAGACCGTGGAGGCGAGCGGCGCGGTGACGCCGCCGGGACGGCCGGAGACGTCCGGCTCAAGCGCGAGCCAGCGTCCGCCGACCTGCGAGCAGAGGTCGAGCATCCCGCGGGCGAAGGCCGAGGCGGCTTCGACGTCCACGACATCCTCGCAGACGAACGCCGACTTGATGTCGTCGCGCGGAAGGAAGCGCGCGCCGCCGACGCCGGCGCGCAGGGCGAGGGCGACGCCCGGCCCCGCCTCGGCGGCGGCGCCGTCGGCTTCTTCGAGCGCAAGGGCGTAAAGCGCTTTCAGGGTCCGCACGCCGACGGCGCGGAAGACGGCCGGCGCGTCCTCGAAGGCGAGCGTGCCGACCAGCGCGCCGACGGCGACGCGGGACATGGCTTCGCGCCGCCAGATCGCGACGCTTTCAGCGGGTGCGGCCTCGTCGACGCCCCAGGACGGCTGGAGGTGGGCGATCCAGTCCGCCGCCGGGCGCGGCTCCTCGGTGTCAATGTCCGACCACAGAATGTCGTTGATGTCAGACCGATCGACCAGCGCCTCGGAGGCGTCGGGCGCGAAGCCGAAGGCGGCGACGGCGGCGTCCCGCTTCGGGCCTTCCTCGCCGACGGCGTCGAAGGCGGCCTCGGCGCCGGCGCTCGCAATCATCCGGTCGAAGAGGCGGACGGCCCGGTCCGGGTGCGCCGTTTCGGAGAACGCGGTGAGAAGGCCGGGCGCGCGAGCGGACAGACGTGCGCCGGGCTCCTCGGGAGAGACTTTCTTCATCCAGCGATCGACGACGGCAGACAGCGCGTCGCCGTCTCCGAAGCCGATGCGGTGCAGGTTCGAGGCGTCCGGATCGGCCTCGGCTTCTGCCGCGGCGTAGCGGCGAACCTCCGCCTCCGGATCGAGAAGCAGCGCGTGGAGCGTGTTTGCGGCGTCGGCGGCGGCGCCGGCGATTGCGGTTTTCAGCGCTTCTGGGTCCGCGAAGCCCGCAAGGCGCGCCATGGCCTCCGCATCGTGATCGTTTTCGGGCGAAGCGGCTTCGGCGCCGGTCGCAAGCTGCAGGCGCGCGACGGCGTCGGCGACGAAGTCCGCGCCCGATGCAAGGCGCTGAGCGACGGGCCGGGCGAGCGCGTCAACCTCGGCGGCGGTCTCGAAGACGACGCGGGAGGGCGCGGCGCGGAAAAGGACGCGAGCGCGCCCGAGGGCGAGGCGGCAGACGTCGGCGACCGCGCGGAAGGACGCCCGCGGATCGTTGGGATTGGCGTTGCGTGCAGCGGCGCGAAGGTCCTCGACGCTCGGCGGCGGCCCGCCCCAAAGACGCTCTTCGTGTTTTTCCAGAAACTCACCGCCCGCCGTGCGGTCGCCGGCGATGACGCGCGCCGTCGCGAACCAGCGGCGCAACTCGGCGGCCTGCGGCGCGGCGATGTCCTTTTCGACCGTTTCCATCGCCGAGACGACGCCGCCCGCCGCGTTCACCATCGGCCCCCGGACGGGGAAAAGAGAGCGAGCGGAAGGGCCGCCTTCGAAGGCCGTACGCAGCTCCGTCCCTAGCCGGACGAACGCCCGCTCCGAGGCCGAGCCGACCGCTGCGCGCAGGGCGACAGAATCATAGACGACAAGGAGGTCGAGCGCGCCGAAGGGCGCAAGCTCTTCGTGGGCGAGGTCGCCGCCCGCGAGGACGAAGACGCCCTTCATCGGGTTTTCCGCATCGGCGTCGCCGCGGCGGGCGGCCGCGCGGGCGAGCCACTGGATCGCAGTTTCGACAAGGCGCTCGGCGACGTCGGCGCGCGCGGACGCCGCGTCCTCGCCGGTCCAGTCTTCGAGCACGTGGGCGAGGCCGATGGCGAGGTCGGCGCGCTCTTTCAACGGTTTGAGGGCGGAGTAAAGCGCGTCGGCGCCGCCGACGCCCCGTTCGAGGCCGCCGAGATCGCGCGCCACATCGACGAGGACGGGCGCCGCGCCTTCTTCCAGCACCCGCACCGCGTCCGCCGGATAAGCGAGGCAGAGATCGCTCAGATACCGCGCCGCGCCGAAGACGCGCAGCATGGCGAAGCGCCGTTCGGGATCGCCGACGGCCGCCGCTGCGCCGGAGCGCTCGGCCGCACGGCTCCAGCGTTCAAGGCGCGAGGCGGCGCCCGTCTGGTCGAAGGGCTGGCTGGTGTCGGCGTCTGACGTCATGACGCGGGTGTCCTTCTGGTGCGCACTCCCCCTTAATCTGACCCGCGCGCCGTGAACGCGGCGTTAAACATGCCGGGCAAGGTTTCGGCGTCGTTCCGCCGTCGGGCGACACCTGCTAGGCCGATCCGTCATGACCCGCACCGCCGCACGCCTGCTTTTGCGCCTCCGGCATGGAGCGAAGACCGCGCGCGAGCTGTTCGGGGAGCTTCGGGTCTGGGTGTTCGGCGCCGGCGTCGGGGTCGTCGGAGGCTATGCGATCCTCGGCTTCCTTGCGGCCATCGACGCCGTCTCGATGATTTTTTACGGCGTGGACGACACGATGCTGGCGAGCGCCGGCCGCGCCCTCCCCTGGCCGCGGGTCGCACTCGCTCCCGTTGTCGGCGGGATCCTGGTGAGCGCCGTCCTCCTCCTCGCCAAGCGCTTCAACTGGCTGCCGGAGGCGCGCCCGCAAGGGATCACCGAGGTGATCGAGAGCCGGGCGATCGCCGGCCGGAGGATTTCGTTACGGGAGGGCGTCGCCTCCTCGATCGTCGCGACCCTGTCGCTCGGCTCCGGCGCGTCAGCGGGACGTGAAGGCCCGGCAGTCCACCTCGGCGCGGCCGTCGCCCAGAAGGTCACCGACACCTTCGGCCTGCGGGCGCGGGACGCGCGGACCCTCCTCGGCTGCGGCGCGGCGGCGGCGGTTTCAGCGAGCTTCAACGCGCCGATCGCCGGAGTTCTCTTCGCGCTCGAGGTGATCCTCGGCAATTACGCCCTCTCGATTTTCGGGCCCGTCGTGCTCGCAAGCGTCATCGCAGCGGTGATCGCGCGGATGCATCTCGGCGACTTCCCCGCCTTTTCCGTGCCGATCTATGCGCCCGCGACCTCGATCGACGTGCCCTTCGCGGCCGCCCTCGGCGCCGTTTCGGGGCTCACCGCCCTCGCCTTCCTCTTCTCCGTCTCCAGCCTGACGCGCGTCGTACGCGATCTCTGCCGGCGGACGAAAACGCCGACGGAGATCCTGCCCGTGCTCGCGGGCGTCGTCATCGGCGGGATCGGCGTCTTTTATCCGGAGGTGCTGAGCGTCGGCTATGAGGCGACCCAGAACGCGCTCGAAAACGAGTACGGCGTCCGGTTCCTCACGATCATCCTGATCCTGAAGATCCTCGCGACATCAATCACCCTTTCCTGCCGGTTCGGCGGCGGGGTTTTTTCAAGCGGAGTCTATCTCGGCGCCATGACCGGGGCGGCGTTCGGCATCGTCCTCGGCCAGACCTTCGGCGGCCTGACGGCGGAGCCGACCTTCTACGCGATGGTCGGCATCGGCGCCGTCGGCGGCGCGATCCTCGGCGCGCCGATCTCGACGACCCTCATCGTCTTCGAGCTCACCCGCGACTACCAGATCACCATCGCGCTGATGGCGGCCGTCTCCGTCGCGACCCTCATCACCCAGACGATG
>JBCBJX010000022.1:0-36064 GCA_038522735.1 Pseudomonadota bacterium | reverse complement strand
GTCTCGAGCCGCGCTTCCGGCTTCCCTCCGCCCTCGACGCGCTGGAGATCGAGCTCCGCGCGGCGCTCACCAAGGCGCTGACGCGCGGTTCGGTGTCGGCCAGCCTGACGCTTGATAAGTCCGCCGCGTCGCAGGCGCTCGTCGTCGATGAGGCGGCCCTCAACGCCGCGGTCGCCGCAATCGAGATCGTACGCTCCCGGATCGAGTGCGCGCCGCCCGCCGCTGAAGCGATCCTCGCCATGCGCGGCGTCCTCGTCTCCGCCGAAGCTGGGGAGGAGGACATGGGCGCGCTGCGAGCCGCCGTCCTCTCATCCTTCGCGGATGCGCTCGCCGCGCTTTCCGCCGCGCGGGCGGAGGAGGGCGCGCGTCTCAACGCAGTTCTCGAAGATCAGCTCGCCGCGATCGAGACCCTCGCCGCCTCGGCGCGGGAGACGGCGGCAGCGGATGCGGGCGCCATGCGCGAGCGGCTTTCGGCGCGTCTCGCCGATCTCGCTGCGGACGTTTCGATCGACCCCGACCGCCTCGCCGCCGAGGCGGCTCTCCTTGTCGTGAAGGCGGATGTCGCCGAAGAACTCGACCGGCTCGCCGCCCACGTCGAGGCGGCCCGCGGGCTTCTCTCAGCCGGCGGCGCGATCGGACGAAAGCTCGATTTTCTGTGTCAGGAGTTCAATCGCGAGGCGAACACGCTCTGCTCCAAGGCGGCCTCGCCGGCCCTGAAGCAGATCGGCCTGGAGATGAAGACCGTGGTCGATCAGTTCCGCGAGCAGGTCCAGAACGTCGAATGACCGCGGGAGCCGCCAATGTGAAACGCCGTGGGCTGATGTTCGTCGTGTCGAGCCCGTCGGGCGCCGGCAAGACGACCCTCGCCGACCGCCTTTTGAAGAGCGATCCGAACCTGACGCTGTCCATATCCGCGACGACCCGCTCCCAGCGGGCCGGCGAGACCGACGGTGTCCACTACCATTTCGTCGATCGCGCCCGCTTCGCCGCCATGCGCGATGCGGGCGAGTTCCTGGAGCACGCGGAGGTCTTCGGCAATCTCTACGGCACGCCCCGCGCACCAGTGGAGGAGGCTCTGGCGGCCGGCCGAGACGTTCTTTTCGACATCGACTGGCAGGGCGCCCGGCAGATCGAGGCGGCGGCCGAGAAAGACCTCGTGCGCGTCTTCATCCTGCCGCCCTCGCGCGCCGCCCTCGAAGATCGCCTGCGCCGGCGCGCTCAGGACCCGGAGGACGTGGTCGCCAAACGCATGGCGAAGGCCGATGACGAGATGTCCCACTGGGCGGAATACGATTACGTCATCGTCAACGAGGATCTCGACCGGGCGGATGCGGAGCTGAAGGCGATCCTCGCCGCCGAGCGACTGAAACGCAGGCGTCGGGTGGGGCTCACGGATTTTGTGAACGCAATTGTGTCCCGGAGCTGAGAGCTTGGCGTTAGGGGGCCGTCCTTCGCGACGCGGCTTCGCCGCTCCTCAGGACGAAGGTCCGGGCAGTCTTCGTCATGAGGAGCCTCGCCCCTTCGAGACGCCGCCTCTTCACCCTGAGGAGCCGCCGCAAGGCGGCGTCTCGAAGGGCGGCCGCTCCTCAGGATAAGGAGCGAGGCGTCGCGAAGGACGGCCGCGCCTTGAACAGTCTGGGCTTAGGCGATGTTCGGCCAATCCACCGACCGCGGATCAAAATCGCCGAACGTCGCGTCGATCAAGTACTTCGCGATCGCCGTTTCGTTGAAACGCTCATGGTAGAGCTCCCAGACGCGTTTCGATTTCGCCCTGAGAGTCGCATCCTCGCGGGCGAGGCGGGCGCAGCGTTCGATGAAGTCGTCTTCCGACGAATAGTATTCCGCGCCGTCCTCGCCGAGAACCTCGGCGAGGCGCGCTTCGTCCGGGCAGAGGGGCAGAACGCCGTTGCCGGCGAACTGGGCGATGCGGTCCGAGGAGAAGTGGGTCCAGTCGTTCCGCTTGTTCAGGTTCCAGCCCATTCGGCTTGCATAGAGTACGTTCTGATATCGCCCGGCGACGAGGTAGCCTTGCCGCGCCGCGACCCAGTGGCGAAAGCGAAAGCCGGGCGATGCGGCGCGAAGTTTTTCTCCAATCACGGTGAAATCGACGTCGATGCCGAAATGGGAGCGCACGCCCGGAACGTCCGAGTTCGTCGCAAGGAAGAGATCGTATTCGGGCGCGGGGTTCTCGAAAGCCCGGGCGCTTTCGACGGACTTGTCTGTCGGATTGGGCATGAACCCCACAATCCTGTCCGGCCGGGCGAGGGCGGCGAGCCCCGGGCCGCCGGACGTCGAGAACACCCCGTCCGCGACGTCGAGCCGGGATGTGAGGTGCCGCACGACCGTCTCGGAAAACATCGCGTCAACATTCCAGTAGAGAACCCGCGCGTCGGGCGCTTTTTCGCGCATCGCCGCCACCGTTTCGTTCGAAACGGCGTGGGCGTGGCCGAGGACGATGAGGTCGGGCTTGAGTTCTTCCGTCAGCATGACGAGATGCGGGACGATCCGCCGGGCGCCGAGGGCGCGGACGCCGAAGCCCAAGAGGCGCACGAGGTCCCGATCGCAGACATTCAGGACCGAATGGCCGAGCCGCACGAAGCCGTTCGAGAGCTTGCGCTCCGTATTGTGGAAAAAAGCCTGCTTCGGCCGCAGGCTGAAATTGGCGATGTGAAGAATGCGCATGGAGAAGGGGTTGGAGATGGCGTTTGAAGGCGTGAGTTTGAGAGACGCCCGGCCCGCGTCCCGATGTCAATCCGCGCAGACCTCGTCTGCCCGAGAGCCCGCTTTCCTTGCTTGACCCTCCACATGCGCTTCTGTAATCAACCGCTCTCGCTGCGGCGGCTTCGGCTCTTGCGGCGGATGCGCGGGTGTAGCTCAGTTGGTTAGAGTGCCGGCCTGTCACGCCGGAGGTCGCGGGTTCGAGCCCCGTCACTCGCGCCACTTCTTGCAATGAAGTGGCTTAAGAACGGCGCTCCGCCGCTATCTCCCGCTCGAGTAGAGATTTCCAGATCGGGACCGTTTCCTCGAAAAACGTTTCGACGGCGGCTTTCTGGTTTTTCTGTTTGATGAGCGTCGAGACCGGCAGTACAGCGCCGTAGAACCCCTCGGTCTGGTACCGGCCCCTGGATTTCAGTTTCGCCATGCCGTCCCGCGGGTGGCGGGGCCAGGGGTAGGTGTAGAAGTAAAACTCCTGATACGCCTTGTCGGGGACGGCGAGGCCCGCGCCGACGCCGCGCGCGGTCTCGAACGGCGCCTCCTCCAGCGTGATGAAAAGCCCCGTGTCGAAGTGGTGCGGCCAGGAGCGCACGCGGTCGGGCCCGGGGGTGACGTCGGCGTAGCGGGCGCGGACGGCGTCGAGGATTGGCTGAACATTGTCATAGGCGCGACTGATTTCGGCGAGTTCGCCCGCGAACTTGAGGGCGTCGTATTTTCCGCCTCTGGAAATCTTCGTGTCCGGCATGGCATACGGCGCGTTCGCGTCGAAGCCGGAAAGACCGAAGCCCCGCTTCTGCAGTGCGCCGCGCACCCAGCTTTCCGCATCAAGATCAGTTTTTCCGTGCAGAGAGAGCGCGTCGGCGATCTCTCCGTCCTCGAACAGGAGAAGCATGAGCGATGCGGCGCGCAGGCCGAGCTGGACCGCCTTGCCGTTCGCCGTCGCCGCATCGGTGACGAACGCCTGCCGGGCGCTGCTCCAGACGAAACTCGTATGGCTGTCGTCCTCGCGCGGCGGCGACATGCCCCGGCCGAAGCGGCCGAGCCACTGGGCGGCGGCGTGCAGCTGCGTGGCGGGTTCGACGACGGCTTTCGGTTTGACGGCCCCGAGATCGGTCCACATGCGCGCCTCCCTGTCGCGTTGGATATGCACCGAAAGTGCTCAGCAAGACGCCCGTGGGCAAATCACTTGAACTGCACAAGGCCGGGAGCGGCGGCGCTCAGCCGAATTTCTTCGCGCCCTCGACGAGGCTGTCGACGACCGCCGGCTCGGCGAGCGTCGAGGTGTCGCCGAGCTGGTCGGGATGACCCTCGGCGATCTTCCGAAGGATGCGGCGCATGATCTTGCCGGAGCGTGTTTTAGGAAGGCCAGGCGCAAGCTGGATGCGGTCGGGCGTCGCCACCGGACCGATCTCCTGGCGCACATGGCCGCACAACTCCGCAGCGAGGGCGTCGGTCGCTTCGACACCCTGTTTCAACAGAACGTAGCAATGGACGCCCTGTCCCTTCAAGTCGTGAGGGTAGCCGACGACCGCGGCCTCGGCGACGGCGGGGTGGGCGACGAGGGCGCTTTCGATTTCGGCGGTGCCCATGCGGTGGCCGGAGACGTTGAGAACGTCGTCGACTCGGCCGGTGATCCAGTAGTCGCCGTCCGCATCGCGTCGGGCGCCGTCGCCGGTGAAGTAAAGGCCGGGGTACGTTGTAAAATAGGTGTCGATGAAGCGCTGCATGTCGCCCCAGACGCCGCGGGCTTGGCCTGGCCAGCTTCGGGTGAGGACGAGATTGCCCTCCGCAGCGCCGTCGAGCGTCCTGCCGTCGTTATCGACAAGGGCGGGCTCGACGCCGGGCATTGGCTTCGTCGCCGCGCCCGGCTTGGTCAT
Source organism: Pseudomonadota bacterium (assembly GCA_038522735.1). Classification (GTDB taxonomy): domain Bacteria; phylum Pseudomonadota; class Alphaproteobacteria; order Caulobacterales; family Parvularculaceae; genus JBCBJX01. The sequence goes on along the minus strand of JBCBJX010000022.1, from coordinate 31,472 downwards.
CGGGTCGCCGGGGAGGGGGGTGATGAGGACGCCGCCCGTCTCCGTCTGCCACCAGGTGTCGACGACAGGGCGGCGCTTTTCTCCGACCACCTCATGGTACCAGCGCCAGGCTTCCGGATTGATCGGCTCCCCGACAGTGCCGAGAAGCTTGAGGGATGAGCGATCCGTCCGCGCCACGAAGTCATCGCCCTCGCGCATGAGCGCGCGGATGGCGGTCGGCGCCGTGTAAAGCTGCGCGACCTTATGCTTATCGACGACCCGCCACATGCGGCTTGCGTCCGGATAGTTCGGGACGCCCTCGAACATCAGGCTCGTCGATCCGTTCGCGAGGGGACCGTAGACGATATACGTGTGTCCGGTGATCCAGCCGACGTCCGCCGTGCACCAGTAGACATCGTCTTCTGAGACCTGAAACACCTTTTCATGGGTGTAACTCGCATAGACCATGTAGCCGCCGGTCGTGTGGACGACGCCTTTCGGTTTTCCGGTCGACCCTGATGTGTAAAGAATGAACAGCGGGTCCTCCGCGGCCATAGGTTCTGGCGCGCAGTCCGGTGAGACGTCCTCGCGCGCCTCGCTCCACCAGAGGTCCCGGCCGTCGATCATGTCCACGGGCGCGTCGGTAATCTGGACGGTCAGCACAAGGCGTACTTTTTTGCCAGCCGCCCCTGCGCGCGTTATCGCTTTATCGACATTGGCTTTGAGGGGAACCGTCTTCCCGCCCCGCCGCGCCTCGTCGGCGGTGACGATAGCGGTTGCGCCGCAGTCCTTAATCCGGCTTGCAAGCGCCTCTGGCGAAAATCCACCGAACACGACGGAATGGACCGCGCCTATGCGCGCGCAGGCGAGCATAGCGTAGGCCGCTTCCGGAACCATCGGCATGTAGAGGATCACCCGATCGCCCTTGCCGACGCCGCGCGCCTTCAGGACGTTCGCCATGCGGCAGACTTCTCCATGGGCCTCCCTGTAAGTAATGCGGGCGCTGACATCCGGATCGTCGCCCTCCCAGAGGATCCCCGTCTTGTCGCCGCGCTGATCGAGATGGCGATCGAGGCACTGGACGGAGGCGTTGAGAACGCCGTCCTCGAACCAGCGGATACGAAAATCATCCTTATCCCAACTGACATCATCGGCTTTGCTCGGGGCCGTGATCCAGTTCAGCCGGCCAGCCTCCTCAAGCCAGAAGGAGGGGACGTCTTCAGGTTGGCGCTCTGACATGCTGCCCTCGTCTTTCCAGATTGGCTGCGGCATTGGCTGCGGCTTGGAAAAACATCGTACCCGCCGCCCGGCGCGGGGCAAGCCGGACCAGTTGCGACGTTCGTAGGGTTTTGCAGCGCCGAAGTAACTGTTAGGAATCGCGCTCTTCGCGGGCGCATTCGATGTCGAGAACCGCTGAGAGCGGGTCTTCGCGACGGGAGCGGAGCTTGATGGCGTGCCGGGCGCTCGGGTCGCGGCCCGAACGCTCCATCACGTCCAGATCGACGCCCTCGCGCAGGAGGTCGGAAACCAGTCGGTCGAACGTTTCGACGGCCGCCGGGGCCTCGGCCGCGCGCTCAACATGGCTGTTCGCGAGATTGATCCGGTCGCCAGGGCCGATCATGCGCAGCTTTACGCCTTTGGCGATGAAGCGGTCGTCGCGAAGCGCGAGGCGCGTCGGCGTCGTCTCGATCTGGACGAACCCATGCCGTCCGAAGGCTTCAAGCTCCATGCCGGATTTCGCCGCGATGACGCCGCTCTCCTCACAGACCCCGACGCCGAAGCGCTCGTTTTCTTCCGTACACGCCACCACGAGACGCCCGAGGCGGCGGGCGGTGATGATGTTCTGGTCGGCGATCCCGGCGCCCAGAAGTCCGAGCCCCTCCTGGATGACGAGTCCCTGGTGTCCGAGATCGGAGGCGACCCCGAAGCGTAGCGCCTCATAGGATGATCCGCCTGCGATCATGACCGAGGAGAGCGCCGAAACGGCCCCCGACGAAGCGACAAGCGCGGCGCCGTTCGCATAGGCCTGCGCGATGGCGCGCAGGACCGCGCTTTCTTCACCGCGATGGAGGAGGGTTTCAACGAGGCGGATCTGGTTGCCGCCGCACAGGAAGATCGTCCTCATGGAGGCGATGCGGTCGAGCGCTTCAGGGTTCCGCGCTGCGTACTCCACCGTGTCGATCGTAACGTCGAGATCGATCGCTTCGACACCGTGGGACTTGAAGAACTGGACGTGCTCGGCGGCGGTGCGTTTGGCTTCCGCAGAAGCGGCGGCGAACACGCCGACTGGGCCTCCTCCGACGAGGGCTGCGAATTCGCCCTGTACGTCACGGTCGAAATAGATCGGTGAGGAACCGAGGAGGAGGATGCGCGAGCGTTCGTTGAGGTCCATGCCGAGGGCGCGGGCGGTGCGTTTGTCCTGCTCGGCGAGAACATCCGGGCTCAGCGCTTCGGTCTTCAACGATGTGCGGAAGTTGATCCCGGTCATGCGTAGGCCGTCCGTCGGCGTCGCGATCAGGCAGCGGGTGGAGCCCTTGGCGCGTTTCAGCTCGACCGTCGCATCAGCGCCGGCTTTTGCATCGAAGGCGTGGAGCGTGTCCTGTGCGTAAGCGGACTGGTCGCCGAGGACGAGCCGCGCCATCAGATCGTAGAGTGCGTAGGCGCCGAAAGCGTTCCGCTGTGACCGGGCGGGGGCGCGATAGGCGATCTCGCTCTTGCGCACCCGGCGTTTCAGTTCGCCGGGGCGCGGAACGAAACTGCGAAGATCGATGGCGTCGCCATCGTCGAGATAGCTAAGGCGAAGATCTCTATACGTTCCACTGATTGTGTCTAACGCCGCACGGCGGGCGTCGATATAGACGACGCCGTATTCGCCGCAAACGCGCGCCTGATTTCCTTCAACAATAAGAGCCGTGTTCTCATCGACGCCGAACCCGCGCTTCACCCGGGTCGCCGCCATCGCGACCACGAGGCGGGCGAGGCGGCCGCGCTTGATGAAATGCTGGTCGACGACGCCATGGGTGAAAAAGCCGAGGCCAGAGCCGAGCAGGATGCCCGGCTCTTCCGGATCGTCTGTAACGCCGTGGACCATCGCTTCGAGAGACGTGCCGCCAAGGATCATCACCTTCGACATCATCGCGGCGCCGGCGCTTGACCCCGCAAGCAGTCCGCCTGCGGAGACGCTGTCGCGAATGGCGGCGAGGACGGGCGTCTCGGCGCCGTTCTGGATCAGCGTATTGACGATCTTGAACTGGTCGCCGCCGGTGAAGTAGACGCTGCCGATGTCGCGGATCTTGGCGACAAGCTCCGGATCGAACGCGCGCGCGGCGCCTTCGCCCGAATGGAGCGGCGCGACCTCCGCGGCGAAGCCGTGTGTCTGGAAGGCGGCGAGGGTCTCTTCACCGACCTCCCACGGCTCCGAGGATGCGGTCGGAAATATCAGAATGCGGCCGCCGGAGAGCCGGCGCATCTCGCGGTAGACGGCGCGGTTGTTGTCTTCCAGCCGGCCGCCGATGACGGCGAGCCGGGTCGGCTGATCCGCCGCTCGTGCGGCGAGCGCGCTCGCGTGCGACATGGGAATTCGGCTCGACCTTATGATTTCGGAACGAGCCTGACGCCCCGTTCGTCCCGAAAGATGACGTAACCTTCGGGGACATCAAACTCCGATTCCACGCGCCTGAGGGACGGTTCCGGCGGCGTGAAAGGCTCGGCCGGTTTGAAATAGATGATCCGCTTCCAGCAGTCGGCGACATGGACGCCGAAGACGAGCACCAGATCGTTCGGCCGGGCGGCGGCGAGGGCGGCGTCGATTGACGCGGTTTCGTCCTGCTGTTCCAGGATCTGCTCCGACCCGACGCCGGCGGCCCTCAGCGTCTCGACGAGCAGCCTCGGAACTTCGCCCGCCGCGCGGCCCCGGCGGTCCTCGTCGTCATGGATGTAGTATCGGTCGAATTTGCCCGCGAGCGCCGTCGCCACGGCGCGGATGTCCTCATCGCGCCGGTCTCCGGGGCAGGTGAGGCAGACGGCGCGCGCGCCCTCAGGTTTCAGACGATCGACGAGATCGACCATCGATTTCACGGCCGCTTCGTTGTGGCCGTAATCGAGGATCACCCGGAACCCGTGCTCGTCGAAGACGTTCATCCGGCCCGGAGACTGATAGAACGAGTTCGTAAACGTACGAAGTCCGGCGCGGATCTGGTCGAGGGTTTTTCCCAACGAGTAGGCCATCGCCGCGGCGAACATGGCGTTCTCTACATTGTGGGTCGCTTTGCCTTCGATGGTCGCGGGGATGAGATGGGTCCAGATGAGGGGGATCTGGTTTTCATTGTCGTAAAGAACGACCTGCTCGCCATTGGCGCCCTGTTCGAGGACCACGGCGCGCTTGCCCGCTTTGATATGTTCACGGACGAGGGCGTTGCCGGAATTCATCGTCACATAGCAGATGTTTTTTGCAAGCGTGTGCGCCGCCATCTTCAGCGTATAGACGTTATCAGCGTTCAGAACGGCCGTATCGCGGGCGACTTCCACGACGAGGCGCTTCACATCGGCGAGGTCGTCGAGCGTGTTGACCCCGCCGAGGCCGAGGTGATCGGCGGAAACGTTGAGCACGGCGCCGACATCGCAATAGCGGTAGCCGAGACCGGCGCGCACGATCCCGCCGCGGGCTGTCTCGAGAACGGCGACGTCGACGATCGGGTCACGCAGCACCATGCTCGCGGCTGTCGGGCCGGTCATGTCGCCTTTCACGGAAACATTGCCGTCGATATAGACCGCGTCCGTCCCCGTCTGACCCACGACGTGTCCTGACATTTTCAGGATGTGCGCCAGCATCCGCGCCGTCGTCGTCTTGCCGTTCGTACCGGTGAGGGCGGCGATGGGAATGCGACTCGGCGCGCCGGGCGGGAACAGCATGTCCATGATCTTGCCGCCGACATCGCGCGGCTCGCCTTCGGACGGCGCGATGTGCATGCGGATGCCGGGACCGGCGTTGATTTCGCAGATCGCGCCGCCTGTGTCGCGGTAGCTCTTGGAGATATCCGTGGTCAGAAAATCGACGCCGCCGATGTCGAGCCCCACGGCCTTGATCGCCCGCTCAGCCATCAGCTTGTTGTCCGGATGGACGGTGTCCGTAACGTCGACGGCGGTCCCGCCGGTCGAGAGATTCGCCGTCTTGCGGAGATAGACCTCGCAATCTTCTTTTGGAACACTCTCAGGCGTCATTCCCGCCTCGGTCAGCAGGGCGACAGCGCGTTTGTCGAGATCGATCCGTGTCAGCATGTTTTCATGGCCGACGCCGCGCCGCGGGTCTTTGTTGGCGTCGTCGATCAGCTCTTCCACCGTCCGCCGGCCGTCGCCGATCACGCGGGCGGGCACGCGTTTCGCGGCGGCGACAAGCTCGCCGCCGACGACCAGCATGCGATGGTCGAACCCCTTGATCATGCTTTCAACGACGACGCCGGAGCCCTCATCGCGGGCGACTTCATAAGCCGCCTCGACTTCACCGTCCGTCGTCAGATTGATGGAGACGCCGCGTCCGTGATTGCCGTCGACGGGCTTCACGACGACCGGATAGCCGATGCGCCGGGCGGCGCGGACCGCCTCTTCCACATTGCGGGCGAAGCGTTGCTCCGGCACCGGCAGTCCGAGATCATAGAGGAGCTTTGTGCAGAACTCTTTGTCTGAAGCGATTTCGGTTGCGATTTGCGGCGTCTCGCTGGAGAGCGCCGCCTCGATCCGCTTTTGATATCTGCCCTGACCAAGCTGAATGAGGCTCGCATTATTGAGGCGGATCCAGGGGATGTCCCGCTCGTCCGCCGCCTTGACGAGGGCGAGAGCCGAAGGGCCAAGGGAGCGCCGTTCCGCAAAGCGGACGAAGTCGTCGATCTCCGCGTCGATATTGAAGGGCTTGTTCGGATCCGGATCGATGAGCTCGCGCACGGTTAGCCGCGCGACGTCGCCCGCCTCAAGACCGATTTCGCGCGAGACGTAGCCAAAAAGAATCTCGACGACCCCGGGATCCCGGCCCGGCGTCGACCGCGCGAGCTGGACCGGCTGGTCGGCGATCCGTTGCAGGACGAGCGCGATCCGGGCCACGAGTTCGCCGACCCCGGGGCCGTCGTTTCGGCGCAGCTGTTCGACGAACGACGCGCCGTCGAGGAGCGTTTCGTTCTCGAGGCTCGGCAGATGTTTCAGAAGTCGGTCGAGAACCGCCGGGCCGAAAGACGCGACGGGCGCACCGGCGAGGGCGCCGAGATCGAGGGAAAACCGGATCAGCGGCGAGCGGTCGAAGATGTTGGGGCCGACATAGACGGATGTGGAGATGAGTTTCATGCTGGCCCCGCTGCAAAATCGTGCAGAACCAAGCGCTAAGGACGCCCCGCTCCACGCGACAAGGCTCCAGGATTGACCCCCGTGCGTCAATTCCATGACGGTTTGGCGCGCTCCATTTTTTGTGCGAGTGCGAAAGAAGACGCAGGCGGCGCGACGAGGCTTCAGATGGCGGATGCGACGGACAGAGTGCGGGCGAACGAAGCGCGGGCGCGCACGGTGCGCTTGCCGGCGGGCGCGGAGAGCGGCGCGAAGGATTTGACGTTCCTCTCCTTCGGCGAGGCGGGCGCGCGGCCGAAGGCATATCTGCAGGCAGGGCTCCATGCCGACGAGCTGCCGGGCCTTCTCGTCCTGCGGAACCTCGGCGGCGAGCTTGAGCGCCTCGCCGAGCGCGGCGCGATCCGCGGCGAGATCGTGCTCGCGCCCGTCGCGAACCCGATCGGCCTCGCTCAGGAGCATGGCGGCTATCTGCAGGGGCGGCTCGATCGGGAGACCGGGCGAAACTTCAACCGCGGCTTCCCGGACCTCGCGGCCGCCATCGCCGAGCCGCTCGCCGCCCGCCTGTCCGACGCTCCGCAGGCGAACGCCGAGGCGGCGCGTGATGAAATGCGCCGCTTCTTCGAGGCCGTCGCTCCCGAAAAGCCTGTCGACGTTCTGCAGGCGGCGCTGATGGCGGAGGCGTGCGACGCCGACATCGTTCTCGATCTCCATGCGGACAACGAGGCGCTGGTTCATCTTTATACGAGCGAGGTGAGTTGGCCGGGCGCTCGCGATCTCGCGGCCGAGATCGACGCCCGCGCCGTCCTCATCGAGAACGAGTCCGGAGGCGGGCCGTTCGACGAGGCGGTTGGCGGCGTCTGGCGGCGGCTCTCGGAACGCTTTCCGCAGAACCCCCTCCCCAATGCATCGCTTTCGGCGACGCTGGAGCTCGGCTCGAACAATGATGTCGATCCCGATACCGCAGACCGGCTGGCGCGCGCTCTCGTTCGGTTTCTCATGCGGCGCGGATCGATCGACGGGGAGGCGGGCGCCCTGCCGCGGCTCCTTTGCGACGCGACGCCCCTGCGCGCGGTGCAGCAGGTGAAGGCTGCAAGCGAGGGGCTCGTCGTCTACCGGGCGCGCCTCGGCGACCGGGTCCGGACGGGCGACGTCGTCGCCGAAATCGTCCCACCCTTTGGGGAAGTCGAGACGGTCGAGGCGTGTACGGATGGCCTCCTGTTCGCGCGGCACGACCAGCGCTGGGCGTCGCCGGGCAAAGTGATCGGAAAGATCGCCGGCTCCCAGCTGCTTCCAGAACGCACGGGCGATCTGCTGACGGACTGATCGGCCCCGCTAGCCGGAGAGCTCGCTTATCAGCCCCCGCGTGAGGCTTACGCAGCAGGCGAGGAGCACGAGCGTAAACGGAAGACCCGTAGCGATGACGCCGGCCTGAAGGGCGCCGAGCGCCTGCGCGCCGCCGGCGATGAGCAGGGTGGCGGCGACAAGGCCCTCCGTCGTCGCCCAGAACACTCGCTGTGTGACGGGCGCGTGCAGCTTGCCGCCGGCGGTGATGCTGTCGATCACGAGCGATCCGGAATCTGACGATGTGACGAAGAAAACGATCAGCAGCATGATCGCGACGAGCGACGAAATGAGCGGGAAAGGAAGGTTCGCCAGCATTTCGAACATGACTAGCGGAACCTCCCGCACGCCGTCCGCGAGTACGCCGACGCCCGCCTCGGACTGGGAGATCGCTGTTTCGCCGAAGGCGGTGAACCAGATCGTTGCGGCGAGTAGTGGAACGATGAGCACGGCCGCGAGAAACTGACGGATCGTCCGTCCTCTGGAGACGCGCGCGATGAACATCCCGACGAAGGGCGACCAGGAGATCCACCAGGCCCAGTAGAAAATGGTCCAGCCATGGAACCAGTCTTCGTCCTCGCGCCCGAACCAGACACTGAGGCGACCGAAATCAACAAAGTACTGTCCGATATTGAGCGCCGACCGCTTCGCGATGTCTGCAGTCGGGCCAGCGAGAAAGACGAAGATCAACAAAGCCACCGCGACGCAGATATTGATGTTGCTGAGAACACGCACGCCGCCGTCCAAACCGCGGACCACGGAGAATATCGCAAGCGACGTCACCGCGCCGATCAGAACGACCTGGCTCGTGAGGCCGCCGCCGATACCGAACAGAAACTCAATCCCTGCGGTCGCTTGCGCAGCGCCCAGTCCGAGCGATGTGGCGAGACCGAAAAGCGTCGCTGTCACGGCGAGAATATCAATCACATGACCCGGCCAACCCCAGGTTTTTTCGCCGAACAGGGGGTAGAAGATCGACCGGATCGTCAGGGGCAGTCCCTTGTTGAACGTGAAGTAAGCAAGGGAGAGTCCGATCAGGGCGTAGACGGCCCAGGGCGTCAAACCCCAGTGAAGCATGGTCGCGGTGAAGGCGAGGCGGCGCGCTTCATCTGTCCCCGCCGCTGCGTTCAGGGGTGTTCCGTACCAGTCGGTGAAGTAGGCTAGCGGTTCGGCCGCGCCGTAAAAGACCATGCCGATCCCGACGCCGGCCGAGAACAGCATGGCGAGCCAGGAGAGCAGTCCGAACTCCGGTTTGGCTTCCGCGCCGCCGAGCCGGATCCTGCCCGCCGGCGAGAGAAATACTCCGATCAGGAAAACAAGAGCGATGTTCACCGAGATCGAGAACAGCCAGTCGAACCGGTCGATCGTCCAGTCCTTTGCACCGATGAGAATCGGGTTCGCGCGATCAGGAAAGCCGAGGGAGAAGCCGATAAAGGCGAGGATGAACGCCGCGCTGACGAAGAACACCGGGTTGTGGATGTCGAGACCCCAGAACCGGATATTGTCCTGACCCGCCTCATAAGGCGTGTCGTAATCGCCGTTCGGCGTCTCGTCGAGGTCTGGCAGAATGGTGGTCGATGAACTGTCGCTCATGATGCGCAAAGCTCCGGTCCGAGTGCGGTTTTTAGAGGTCCAAGATGCGCTTCGAAGCGCCGCCACTGATCGAGGCCCGAGCGATAGATCGGCTGGCGCACCTGCTCGGAACTCGCGGTGCGGACGGAACGCTCGGTCTTGTGGAATTCAAGGCATGCGGGCTCGAAGTCGAGTCCGCAGAAATCAAGAATGCGCCGGACGGATGTTTCGAGATTATCCACCACGTCCTTATGCTGAACGCGAAGGATCGTACCCGGATAGACTGCATCCCAGTGGTTCATCAGGTCGACATAACCGCGATAGTAGCGGCCGATGTCCTCAAGGCTGTAGCTGAACTCCTGGCCCTCGGCGAAAAGCTGTTTGAAGCCGGAGAAGCAGCAGGCCATGGCGTCGCGGCGGGCGTCGATGATCCTGGCGTTCGGCAGGATCGTCCGGATAAGGCCGATATGGCGGAAATTGTTCGGCATCTTGTCCGTAAACCGCGGTGCGCCGGTCCGGTAAATCGCTGTATCCGCCAGATAGCGCTCGCCGTACTCGGCGCGCTTCGCCGCGTCCGTCCCCTCCAGCACGCCGGGATAGCGCGGGTCGTCTCCCAGCCGGCGGCGGCCGTTGAGGCGATGGGCGAGGGCGAGGATGTGGGGGAGTTCGAGAGTGCCCTCGACTTCCGAGTGCGACGCGAGGATCTGCTCAATCAGAGTCGATCCCGCGCGCGGCAGTCCGACAATGAAGATCGGCGCAGTCGAGCCGGCGCCCGCGTCCGACAGCGCGTCTACACGCTCCGGCGTGAAGAACGTCTTCTGGGCGTCGAACTCCGCCTGCATCCGGTCTGCGTCGTAGCGCAGTTCGGAACGCTTCAGGGACGCTCCGCGGGCGTAGGCGTCGAAGGCGGCGTCGGTGTCGCCCCGGTCCTCGAAGGCTTTGCCGAGGGCGTAGGCGAGATGGTGGCGGTCGAAGTCGGCGGTCGCCGCCGCGCTCTCGGCCGCCCGCATCGCCCCAATCTCATCGTCCGTAAACCGATAGGTCTTCAGGTTGGCGAGGCTCCAATACGCGTCGCCGAAGTCCGGGCGGATGGCGTAGGCCGCCCGGTAGGCGTCAACCGCCTCGGCTGTCCGGCCGACCGTCTTAAGGGCGTGTCCGCGAGCAAGTCGATTTTCCGCAAGGCTCGGAAACTCAGCGCACAGGCGGTCGTAGAGACCGATCGCTTCGTCATAGTCGCCGATCGCCATGCGCTCGCTTGCGACTGCTGAGAGATAAACCGGGTTCGTCCGATCAACTGAAAGGAGTTTCTCAGCTTCTGAAAGCGCCTTGTCGTGGCGTTGGCGGCGGTGCAGCACGCGGACGTAGTCCAGTCGCGCAGCGGTGTTTTCGGGCTCGAAGGCGAGGGCGCTTTCAAGAACGAATTCGGCGTCGTCCAGAATATGCAGCCGCGCGCCGAGTTCCGCGAGCAGCCGCATCGCCTCGACATGGGTCGGATTGCGCTTCAGGAAGGCCCTGCATATGCCTTCGGCCTTCGCGAGTTTCCCGTCATGGAGAAGGCTTTCCGCGCCGGCGATTTCAGGCGGCAGCGCCTTAAGGCGCGCTATGTGCGCGGCGGCGTTCCGCGCGAGAGGCGATCCAGGGGGAGCGAGCTCCGCGAGCGCCGCCCAGGACGCCTGAAGCGCCGGGTTTAGCGCCGTTGCGCTTGAATAGACGTTCCGGGCCTCCGCCGAACGTCCGCAGGCGCGCAGAATATGACCGCGCTCCTGTCGCGCCCGCGCATGGCGGGGCTCCGCTTCAATCAGCCGATCAATCGCACCCAGCGCATCGTCCAGCCGGCCGAGATAGCGGCGAGCGACGGCCAGAAGGTAGAGCGCCTCCGGATCGCGGGCGTCTATTGCAAGAGCCTCCGCGGCGGCGGTTTCCGCGCCGACGAAATCGCCCGCCTTCAGACGCGACGCTGCAGCTGTGCGGGCCGTCTCGAGACCGTCCGTTTCCGTTTTTTCGGCCGCTTCGGCCAAGATCAAAGCTCCTTCCAGAAATGATTTCGGGCGGCCTGCGAGAGGCCGCCCGAACACCACATAGCGCACAGCTCTCAGTTCTTAATAGTCGTAGGCGAGGCGGAGCCCGATCGTCCGCGGCCGGTTGGTCGTGATCCGTCGAATGTCGTCCTGCTCGTTGATGAAGAGCTCGGCGCGTTCATCGGTGACGTTCTCCACGAAAATCTCGGCGCGCCACCGCTCTTCCGAGACGCCCGCCGCGAGGTCCGCGGTTGTGTAGGACGACTGCTCTTCCCGGATTTCGGCGATCAGAGAGGAGAAGCTTTCGCCCGCATACTGAACGGCCGCCTGTCCGTAGACGAGATATTGGCCGACCGGCTGCTCGTACCGGGCCCGGGTCGTGAACTGGAACTCCGGAACGAGCGGCAGTTGTGATCCGACCGGGGCGAGGTCGATCACCTGCGCGCTGACGTCGGTCACTTCCGTGTCGTTATAGGAAAATGCGCCGAACAGGGTCAGAGCGTCTGTCGCCGCCCACTGAACGTCGCCTTCGACGCCGAATATTTCGGAGTCGGCGGAGTTCTCGATAAATGTCAGGATCGAGACGTTCTGCGGGTCGAAGCGGGAAACCTGCATGTCGGTCCACTCGACCCAGTATACCGCGCCGTTGAACTGGACCGTATTGGCGAACAGCTGCGTCTTCCAGCCGACTTCGTAGTTCGTCACGTCGTCTGTCTCATAGAACGTCGAGACTGTCGGGAAGGCGGGGTTTGCGGACGGAATGCCGCCGCCCCGGTTCCAGCCGCCCGGCCGGAACCCTTCCGAGTACGTGAAGAAGAACAGAAGATCGTCCGTCGGCGTCCAGCTGACGTTCGCCTTCAGGATGGTGTCTTCGTTTGTGATCGGCTCCGGGGAGTGGTCGCCTGAGACGTCGTAGTCGCGACCGGAATCCTGGTCGTCCTGCGCAACGAGCGGCGTTGTAAAGATACCGTTCGCGAAGTTCGACGAGCCCTCGAAATCGGACTCAATCTCATAGTACCGCACACCGCCGGTGACCGTGAGAACGTCCGGGACGAGATCGAAGGACAGCTCGCCGAAGAACGCAATCTGTTCTTCCGTTCGCCGAATATCGTTGAAGAACGCCACCTCGTCCGGTCGTGTCGCCGGATTAATCTGGACCGCATCGGAGATCGGTGCGTTTGGCGCAAAACCAAGTTCGTCCAAAGCAAGATAGAAATAGTCGTCCTGCGTCTCGATCTCGAAATCGTCGTAGAACACGCCCGCGATGAGGCGCAGCCGGTAATCCTGCGGCGTCGAGAAGCGGAATTCCTGCGTAAAGCGGGTCTGCTTCTGGTCGATCACCGCGCCCTTGGTCGGGTCGAGACATTCACGGCCGCCCGGCGTGATGAACTCCGCCTGGACGAGGTCCGCGGCGGGATCGCCGGTTCCCGTATACGTACACGTATAATAGGACGTGAACGCGCCCGAGTTGTTATATCCCGTGTAATCGACCGACTGGTCGATCTGGCGGTCCAGATAGGCGCCGGTGTAAATGAGGTCGAGCATGGCGAGGCGGCCTTCGAGCGTCCACGCCGTCTGGTCGAACTCATCCTCCAGCTCGTCCTCGAAAAAGCGCGTCACGTCGAGATCGCCGACCGTCGGGTCGTAGTCGAAGACGCCGTCGGCCTCCAGCTTCTGAGAGGTGTGCTGAACATCGAAGCGCCAGTCGTCGGTGATCTGATAGCGGGCGCTTATGCGGAAGCCTTCATAGCCGCTGTCATTGAAGTTTTCTTCCGCGAGAAGGGCGTTGTTTGCCTCTTCGTAGCTGACGGCGTCAGGCGTCGCCAGGCTCTCCGGGTTGATCGACGGGTCTGTGGTGAACGTGCCCGGCACGTTGTCGATGAAGCCGCCCTCGTTGATGTTGTAGAACGCGGCCCGCACGGCGAGCTTGTCGTCGATGAGCGGAATATTGACGTACGCCTCAACCCCGCGGGACGGATCCCCGTCGCGGGTCATCGCGATGGAGGCGTCGAAGCCGGCCTGGAACTCGTTCAGTACCGGCTTGTTGGTGATGAGGCGGATCGTGCCGGCCTGCGAGCTTGCACCGAAGAGTGTGCCCTGCGGCCCCGGCAGCACCTCGATGCGCTCAAGGTCCGTCGCATAGACGTCGAGATTGCGGCCCGGCGCCGTCACCGGCTGTTCGTCAAGGTAAAGAGCGACGTTCGGCGTCGTTCCTTGCGCGCCGGAAAGAAGGACCGTGATTGGCTGCACGGCCATGCCGCGGATGTAGACGGTGGACTGGCCAGGACCGCGTCCGCCGAAGGTGACGTTCGGCAGTTGACGGACATAGTCGTCGAAATTTCCGATATTGAGATCGTCGAGCGTTTCCTCATCGACGGCCTGCAGGGCGAGAGCTGCGTCCTGCGCGGTCGTCTCGGTCTTGGTTGCTGTGACGACGATCCGGTCGACGGTCCGCCGCTGCGGCGCGGTCTCCTGATCCTGCGCGATCGCTGGCGCGGAAAGCATAGCGAGCACGGCGATCGACGATGCGCCGGTCATCAAGTTGTTCACGTTGGTACCCCTCAAGTGTTTCGATATCGGGCGATGGCTCGAACCCGATCGGGACGCTCGGTTGAAAGCGTTGCAAACGGCGCGGACGCAGTCTCGCGCTCGATTGTTGTTATATCGAACGATTCGAAAAGCGAAAGGTTTCCGGCGCCGCAGATCCGCCCTGAACGCATTAGCCTGTTGTTTTTGCTTGGGAAACCGTCCGTCGATTTAACGTCTTGGTGGTTGGCCTTCAAAGTATCTCCGATGGAAAAGCGAGTTCGCGACGGCCCGGCGCCGGCGTAGCGGCGCTTCGAGGGCGGCAAGCTTTTTTGTGCGGCTGACCGCGTCCAACAAGTTCTTTAAGTCTCTGATCTGAAAATGGAATTTCTCTTCTTTTCAAGGTGGCGCCCCAATACGCCCCCAAATCTGATTTTGCTTCCGGTTCGGTACTCCGACAATCAGGGGATCTCAGCAGGCGCGACGCTTTCCGCCGGCCGATCGAGATGGAGCGCGGGCAGCGCCATCGCCAGCGCGCTGGCGGCGAGGCCCGCGAGGGCGATGTTGATGAGCATGGGGTAGTCCATGCCGGCGCCGATCAGGCGGCCGGCGAAGAACGGGCCGCTCGCGAGCCCGATCTTCGAGATGAAACCGCCGAACGCGGACGTGCGGCCCGCCGCGTCGAACTCGGCCGTCATGCCGAGGAGATAGGCGATGACCATGCCCCAGGTGATCCCCGTCCCGCAGTTGGCGATGAGATAGAACAAGGGCTCTGCGCTGAAGTGAAACAGGGAAGTGCCGCCGAGGGTTAGCGCCATGCCCGCCGCGAGCGGAAGAAACCGTCCGAAGCGGGTCCCGACCACCATCACAACGAGCGGCCCTGCGAGGGCGACCCAGGTTGCGAGGCCAAGCGCCGTGCTGACGTATCCGCGCTCCAGCCCGTAACCGAGCCCCAGGCGGATGATATAGGCGAGGAGCGCCATGTTCGCGGCCTGAAACAGAAAAATGGCGGCGTACGTCTGGATCAGCGGCGTCCATTGAAGGCCGCCTTCCGGCGAAGGACGGTTGCGCGAGACCCGATCGGACGGGTAGCGGTCAAGGAAGGGAACCATCGCCAGCGTCGCGAGGCTGAAGGCGGCGAGGGCGAGAAAGAGCGCCTTCGTTCCGTAGAGAGGCACGAGCTGCGGCAAAAACATGACGCCGAGCCCGCCGAGCCCGAACTGTACGAACAACAGCATGCCGAACGTCCGGTCCGGCGCTTTGGTGCGGGCGATGACGGCGAAAGCGACGCCGACGAGAAAGCCGCCGACGAGCCCGTGCCCGAGCCGAAGCGGCAAAAGAACGGCGGCGGACGAAACCGGAATCGAAAGGAGGTCGATCGCGATTAGAGCGATGAGCGCGACGATCGACACAGGGCGCCACGGCGCGCGCTTGACGACCGGCACGGCGAGAAGCGCGCCGAGGGCGGCGCCGTAAATGTTGGCCGCGCCGATGTCGCCGGCCGCCTGTTCCGAGACGCCCATGCCGGAGACGAGGCCGTCCACGATGGCGGCCATGATGTTCACATAGAAAAGCCCCGCCGTCGCGAGAAAGGCGAGCATGACGGCGGCCGCGAGGCTGTCGGGTTCCGCCTTCGGGAACGCGTTCGGACGCGCCGGAGCCTCGCTCATCAGCACATCTCCCGATAACGCGCCGAAGCGGCGACGGCGCGCGCCCATGCGTACTCGCCGCCGTCGCTGACATAATAGTAGCTCACGCCGTTCCGCATCAGGACGACCGAAACGCCGCCGAAACCGGACATGAAGGGCGTCCAGAGGGCGCCGTCGCATCCCGCGGCGCCGGCCGCGTTCCACGCCCAAAAGCCGTTGTTGTAGCGAAAGGCCGGGCCGCCTGCGGACAGTCCGGCGTCATCCGGCGCTCTCTGCATGGCCGCCGCCAGCATGCCCGCGTCGACCTGGCTGCCGCCGCCGACGCGCCCGCCACCGGCGTTCACAAAGTCGGCTAACTTCGCGTAGTCGTCAGGGAGGAAGGTCAGGCCCCAGCCGACATAAGGCTGTCCGACATCGTCGCGCGTGCGCCGCGTTCTCTCTGCGACCGGCGAGAGCGGAAGCGTGCGCCAGATCGGCTCGACAATCAGGTCACGGTGAATATCGGCGTCCCCGCCTGCTTTTTCGCGCAGGAAGCTCTGCATGGCGGAGCCGAGGACGTAATGATCCGTCGTATGGTAAACCCAAGTTTTACCCGGCGCGGACTTGCGCGGATACATCCCGCAGGCGCGGGCTATCTTCTCCGCATGGGTCTCGACGATGAAAAAGCCGTCCTGCACAGCGGCGTTTTCGTCCGCTTCGCGCTCGGTCGAGCGATATCGGCCGGTCGCCATATCAAGAGCGTTCTCGAACGTGACGTCGCGCCAACCGCGCTTTGGGCATTGGGGTACATGGTCCGCAATGAGGGTGTTCTTCACGCCCGGATAGAGCTTTTCCAGGCGCATGAGGCCGAGCCCGGCGAACACGGACTTTGAGACCGAGTAGGAGGGGAGCGCTATCTCGGCGCAGAAAGGGTAGGGGCCGTAGCGGGTCTCGCAGCCGCCGCGGTAGTGGACGCCGTCGACGACGACGCCGAACGCCGTCAGGGCGGCGGGCGAGACGTCCGCAGGGTTCGCGAAGGCCGCTGCGTCGAGACCCGGATGATCGTCGCGAAGCGCCGCGATCGGTTTCGTCGGCATGCGTCCCGACGTTTCCCGTCCGTACGCCGCCTTGATCGCCTCCGCCTCGACGATCTCGCCCGGCGTATAATCGACGCTCGCCGCGCCCCAAATGTCGTATTGGAAGTACGCGCACGTCTCCGAACCGATCTGATAGACAGCGTTCGAGGGCCGGCCGCGCCGATCGATCACGAAGGTGAGAAGGCCGTTATGGGTGCAGTTGGCGTTGCGCTCTTGCAGGGCGAAGGGAAAGGCGACGCGCGTGGCGCCGCCGTCGGCGCCCTCCCGCCAGGCGCGGCCGACATCGACGATCACGTCCCACGCCGCATGATCGGTCCGCGTGAGGCCGCGGACGGCCGGTACGAGACGGTCGCCTGACTGAACGACGTCAATGATGATTTCAGGCGGTCTGCGAAGGTTGGGAACGTCTTTCTGAAGAAAACCGAACCGGTCCGTCAGGACGCGGAAGCCCGGCGCGCCCGTCGGTTTGATCGTCAGACGGCCGCCGAGCGATCCGCGCGGGCGCCCGGCTCCATCGGCAGGCGCGAAGGCGTTCGTCGGAAGAGGGACGGCGGGTGCGGCGCCGGATCGGAGGTCGACCGCAAAAAGCGCTTCGCGCGGTCCGCCGAGGGGCCGGCTTTCGCGGACGACCGCCGACGCAACCTGAATATCGTCCGCCCAGCACGTATCGTCGTCGCCGTTGCTGTCCGCGCGCAAACGCACTCTCAAAACGGCGCCGGCCGTCGGCACGTTGAGCTCGCCGCCGCCACGGTGCAGGGTGACGGCGTCGTCCTGGCCGTTGCCGATCCGGTGCATTTCGACAAAGGCGTCGTCGCCGAACGCCGCCTCCAGAACGCACCCGTCGCGTCGCTCCAGATCCTGGGCGGCGAAAGCGCCGGAGATAGCGACCCGCGGCGGCCCCTCCACACGCAGTCCGATCGTCGCCGTGGCAGACTTCGTGAGGCGCATGGAGACGTTGCCGGCATATTGGGTGAGGCCGACATCGCCGTCGCCGCCCGCCGACCACCCATCAGCGTCGCCGTCCTGAAAATCCTCCGTAAACAGAACCTGCGCGCGGGCGGCCGTCGCCGCTGCGGCGAGGATCGCCGCAGTCGCGAGGATGATGTTCGACAGGCGGATCATAAGACGCCTCCTTTCGTGAGAATGCCGGTCAATGGCGCCAGCCGCGCTTCATGGACGCGCCATAGATCACGGGATGTCGTGTAGAGAGGCCGGCGAACCTGCGCCGCGCTCGCCGTCGCCGTCGGCGCGGCGCTGTTATGAAACTCGAGGCACGCGTCCTCCCAATCGAGACCGCACGCGGCGACGAGCGCGCGGCTGACGCCGTCCTGATCGTCGACAAGGGCCTCGTATTCGACCTCATGGATGCGCCCCGGGAAGACCTCGCGCCAATGCTCGCAGAGCTTCGCGTACGCCAGGTAGTACCGTCCGAGATCGGCAAGATCATAGGAGAACGGATACCCCATCCGGAACAGCGTTTTGTACATGGCGAAACACGACGCGAGCGGATGGCGCCGCAAGTGGACGACGTGCGCGCCGGGCAGCGCTTTCAGGATCAGCCCGAGATAAAGATAGTTCGCCGGCGTCTTGTCGATGAGGAACTGTGCATTTTCGCCGTAGCCCGAGAACGCGGCCCGGATCTCGCGGCCCAGCCGTTCCATATCGGCGTTCGCGACCTTCCGCATGAGGTCGGACTTGTCGGCGGCCGGATAGCCTGCACGCACGACGGCGTACGCGACATCGTTCACCTCGCCGAGGCTTGCGACAGCAGAGTGTGCGGATAAGATGCGTTCGACCAGCGTCGTGCCGGATCGGGGGAGGCCGAGGACAAAAATCGGTCCGGGAGCGTCGCCGCCCTCATGTGTCCGCTGCGACCACCCCGCGTCGAAGACGGCCGCGATGTCGGCCATGGCCGCTTCGTCTATTTCGACACGGTACCGAAGACGCGCCCGCCGGGACTCGGCGCCGCGTTCGTAGCACTCGAACGCCTCTGCGTGGTCGCCGAGATCCTCCAGCTCTTTGCCGAGGGCGTATGAGAGCGGCGCTTCTCGGGGATCGCCCGCCGGCGTTCGCGACGCCGCCCGCCGCAACTCGTCGACATGATTGTTCGCCGGCGTCTGCCTGCGGAGCGTCGCGCGGTTGTAATAAACGTCCCCTTCGGCCAGCGAAACCGCGAGGACGTCATTGAGGAGTCGCTCAGCCTCCTCCATGGCGCCAACCGCTATGGCGGCGCTCGCCACGAGGTAGCGATAGTTCGTCGATCGCGGATCAAGGTTCTGGGCCGCGCGGGCGCAGTCATACGCGGCGTGATGGCGTCCGAGTTGCGTGTAGAGGATTGATAGCTGCCGCTGCAGGCCGGCGTCATCCTTCGCCTTGCCTCTGACAGCATCGAGTTCCGTGATCGCGTCAGCAATCCGGCCGACATAGATAAAGCTCTCAGCCCGGACCAGCTGTGAGTCGAGCCGGTCGGGATCGGTTGCGACCGCGAGTTCCGCTGCTGCGAGGCCGCCATGGAAGTCGCTCCGTTTCTGCGCGGCGCGGACGCGGAACACATGGGCGTCGGGAAGCGCCGGCCGCGCTCGCGCGAACTCGGCGCAGAGACGCTCGGCGTCCGCGAGGCGACCCTCGCTGATCAAACGCGAAGCGGCCCGCCGGAATTCGGCGGGCGCGCTGTCGGCGCCGGCTGCTTGAGGCTGTCGCATCAGCGCGACCTTAGCGCGGCCTTTCCTAGAAGTAGATGTTGGTGGCGATGCCGAAGGTTCGCGGCAGGGCGATGAACTGTCGCGAGTTCGATCCGAAATAGTCCGCCGCGGGCTGCGGTCCGAACGCGCCTTCGGTGAAAGCGCCTGTCACGCCATCTTCATTTGCGATGTTCTTGATGAAGAATGACGCGTCCCATTTGCCGCTGGCGAGGGTGAAGGTGGCGTCAAAAATCGCGAACCCGTCGAAAGCCGTCGCTTGCTGAACGTTTTGATCGAGGACGTTCTGGGTTTCCGACTGCCAGAACCCGTCGAGGCGGCTGATGAGCGAATAGGTCGCGTTGATCGGCTGGGTGTAGTCGAGCGCGATGTTCACGACGTGCTCGGAGACGCCGGGCAGGGGCGAGCCTTCTGCGGCGACCGGCGTCGGCGTGGTGCTGCCGAAGGCGGGCGGCGCGGAGAAGTCCGCGGTGAGTTCGGCGTCGATGTATGTGTAGCCAAGGGCCCAGTTCATCCGGTCCTCGATCGCCGAGCCGCTGAACTGGGCTTCAAGACCTGCTGTACGCGCTTCCTGTGCGTTGGCGACGGCGAAGAAGAAGCCGTTCGGCGTCGACGTGTTGAACTGCGGGTCCTCCCAGTCGATGTAAAATCCGTTGAGGTCGTAGCGAACGCCGCTGAGCGTTCCTTTGAAGCCGATCTCGTAGTTCGTGACCGTGTCGGATTCGAAGGTCAGCCAAGCGGGATTGTTGGCGAACTGACCGACTGTGGGCACGCCGTTCGAGCCGCCGCGGCGATACCCTTCTGAAACGGTGACGTAAACAAGATCGTCGTCGCCGTACTGGTAGGACGCGTTCGCCCGATAGAGGAGGCGGCTGTCCTCCTCCGTGAACCGCGTGTCGGCCTCGCCATTGAAAAATGTATAGAGGCCTGCACGCACGAAGGTGTCGGTCGTCGATTCGTTGTCGAAATAGCGCAGCCCTCCGGTGAGGGCGAGTTTCTCGGTGACGTTCACCGTCGCTTCGCCGAAAATCGCGATCTCCTCGTAGTCCTCGGACCGCTCGAAGGTGAAGACGTTGTCGGTGAAAACGAAGTCCGTGAGGAAAAACGCGCTCGCCCATGCATCAAACCCGACGAGGTCGGAGAGTTGCGTCGCGCCGCGGGTCTGGTCCTGGTAGAAGACGCCGACCACCCAGTCGATGAAGTTCTCGCCATTGGAGACGAGGCGCAGCTCCTGAACAAAGGATTCGTCGGTGAACGTCCGGTCCGCCGTATAGAGCGGGCGCGGGAACACATAGTAGGTCGAATAATAGAACTGGGCGAGGTTGTTGGCGAAGAAGCCCGTATTGTCCGTTTCGCTGGAGCCCTCGTTTTCATAGTAGGATGACGCCGAGGTGAGAGTCGCGAAACCGAGATCGACGTTCGCTTCGAGCGAGGCGAGGTTCAGCTCCCGGTCGGCGGGTTCACGGATCACAGCGCCGTTCTCGTATTCGCCGTAAGGCTCGCCGAGCCCGTTCGACCCGAGACTTGGCTGGCGGCGGCCTCCGCTTTCATCGTTCTGATAGAAATAGTTTGCGACGATATCGACAGCGTCGTTCGGCGCGAAGCGGAGACTAACGCGGCCGTAGAGGCTCTGGTAGTCGTCGACATCCTCAACTGAGGTCGTCTCCTGAGCGTCCGGCCCGAGGGCGAAGAGCCCCTGGGGCTGCGTCGGAACACCGTTCGCATCGAGCACATAGAGGTTGGTGTAGTCCGTAACGCCAGGAAAATCCTGCCACAGAATATTGGCGCGCAGAGCGAACTTGTCGCCGAGGGGGACGTTGAATACGCCGCCTGTCGTATAGCCGAAACTCTCCGACCCATCGACTTGCGAGCCGGTCGCTGTGAAACGGCCTTCGACTTCGCCAAGCTGCGGCTGCCGCGTGAAGTACTTCACCGTGCCGCCAAGGGCTCCTGAGCCGTAGAGCGTCGCCTGCGGGCCGCGCTGCACTTCCACCCGGTCGAGATCGATGAGCGCAAGGTTCGCGAAGACCGGTGTTTCGTTAACGTAGGTCGACACCGTCGGGACCGAGCCGAGCAGAAAGTCGCCGAAGGCGGACGAATCCACATTCAGACCCCGGATGCGGATCGAGTTGAACTGGATATTGCGCGGCCCCTGGTCGATCTGGCTGACGCCAGGCACGGAGCGGAACAGCTCTGCGTTGTCGAACGTGATGGAGCCTTCGATCGCATCGCCGCCGATAACGGAGATGTTGTAAGGTACGTCGAGGACGTTCTGTTCGCGCCTCTGGGTGGTGACGACGATCACGTCGTCCGTATCGGCCTCATCGTCTCCCTCTTGCGCGAAGACAGCCGCCGGCGTCAGCGACGTGCATCCCAGCAAGCCGGCGGCGATTGCGGCGCGCGTCGAGCGGATGGTTTTCTTCGTGTGGGTCATGTGGCCCCTCCTTGGGTTCGTCTGCAAGCTGCGGACGTTACTCGCGCTCCGGCGTTTTCAGCGATCCAAGCGCTGAAAAGGCGGAATCTGCCGTGTCTTGACGATAAGCGGGGTACCGCAGCGCAGCGTCCCGAAAACTCTTGAGCGGTTGTCCTAGGCCCTGCCATCCGCGTTCGCGGACCCGCCGGGCATGGTCGAGATCGAGTTCCGTTACGATGATCTCGCGGCCCGTCCCCGCCTCGTGGATAATCTCGCCGCCGGGTCCGACGACGATGGACCGTCCGAAAGCGAGCCGGCCCGCGGAATTGACGTCGACGAAATAGACCTGATTGCAGGCGGCGTTGGTCCGCGCGATTGAGAGCTCGACATCTCGATCAATCGTGTTCGTCAGTGTCGGGTGGATGATCGCTTCCGCGCCGAGATGGGCGAGGGACCGGGTCGTCTCGGGGAACCACATGTCGTAGCAGATCGAGACCCCGAACCGTCCGACGCCGTCGATATCGAAGGTGCAGAACTCCTCGCCGCCGGTGACGCCTTTTTCATACGGGAGAAACGGGAAAAGCTTGCGGCAGCGCGCGACGACCTCCCCGCTCGGATCAATCACCGGCGCTGTGTTGAAGACGACGCCGTCCGCCTTCTCGTAAAGCGATCCCGGGATAAGCCAGAGCCCGGTCTCCCGCGCTACGGACCGGAAGGCGTCTTCGGCGGGGCCGGGCAAAGGCTGCGCCTTGCGCGGGTCCGGCCCGAACGCGGCGAGCTCCCCGAAGGTGACAAGATGGACCCAGGGGAAACGCTTGCGGACAGCGCGAACCTCATCGCACAGCCGCTCGACATTATCGTCGGCGGAAAGTTCCAACTGCAGCGCGGCGATTGCGATTTTGGGCAAGTGAGACCCCTGTTTTCATAGCAGTCTCTGCTACGCTGCAGGGGTGCGCGTTCGCGCGATAGGGCCAGTTTTTCAGAAGCGAATGGGCCAATTGGCCGGCTCAGACCGGGCGTTGCCCGCCGCCCACAGCCCGTTTCAGAACGGCCCAGTCGATCAACCGGCCGTCCGCATGGAACCACTTGATGCGGTCGCCCTCCAGGCTCGCGCGGAAACGCGCCGTCTCGCCATAGGCCCACACCGACCAACGCCGGCACCACCAGCCGTCCTCGATCCACCAACGTCCTTCATCCCGATCCTCGTTGGCGGCCCCCGCCGCGCCGCTCATCCGCCCGTCAGCGTGCAGTTCGATCGTGCAGGGATCGCCATAGACGGTCTTCGTCAGCAACGTGGCGCCCGAGCACGCCGCGAGAAGCTCTGCGTCGTCTGCGGCTTTCGCCGGGTCGAAGCGGCGGTTCGAAGCCGCGCCGCCGGCGGCCGCGCGAAAGGCGTCCGTCAGCACTTCCATCCCCGGTCGGATGGTCTCTACAGGGGTCCCCGTCACCCCGAGCCGTACGAACCGTCCAGGCGCGGCGCCCTGGAAGTACCCGTCGCCGGTTTCGACCAGCGCGCCGCGCGCCTCGGCTTCAACGACGAAGTCGCGAAGATCAACCCTGTCCAGAAATCGAACCCAGGCGGCGGGACCGACAATACGCGGAGGCAGGGCGGCCTTGTTCGGGAAATAGTGGTTAAGCGCGTCGCGGAGCGCCACGGCGCGGGCTCGGAACGCACGATCCGCCCGGCGTATCGTCGATGCATAGTGTCCGAGAGCGATCATATGGGCGAAGGTTCTCTGCAGGCTGATCGCCGGCTGACGCGAGGACAGTCGTCGCAACTCGCGCGCGGCGCGGATAACGGGCGCCGGCGCGACCAGAACGCCGAGCCGCACTGCGGGCGCCAGCGGTTGTGCGAGCGTCGCCGCATAGATGATGTCGGATCCGCCGGGATCGCCGCGAAGAGCCGTGGCTCCGACAATACCGGAAAGCTCCCCGTAGTGATCATGTTCGATAAGTATCAGACGTCGGCCTTGCGCCGCTTCCACGAAAGCTGCGCGCCGGCCCGACGAAAGCGCGACGCCCGTTGGGCGCTGGCTGGAGGGCGTCACGACAGCGATGTCGGGGGAAGCCGCGAAGAGCCTCGCGCTATCGACGCCGTCAGCATCAACGCGGATCGGCGCGCACGTCGCGCCGCGACGCTGGAACGCGGCGCGGGTCTCCGGGCATCCGGGCTCCTCGACGGCGACTTTCGTTCCTGCTGCGGCGAACAGCTCGGCGCACAGCTGCAGCGCCTGCTGCGCGCCGGTGGTGACGAGGATTTCATCCGAGCGCGCTGCAAACCCCCGTTGCGGCAGGATCTTCCGCTGGATTTCCGCGATCAGCAGGGGGTCGTCCGCATCGCCCGGATCCCGGCTCCAGGCTTCGATGTCGGCGACGCCGAGAGTGCGTCGCGTTGCGTCCCGCCATTCGTTGATGGGGAACAGCGAGGCGTCGAACGGGCCGGCGATGAAGGGGTAAGGATAAGCGTCCCAGTTCGGCGGCGGTCCTGGCTTGATCGCCGCCGGCGCCCCGACGGTCCGCCTGCTCCAGAAGTCGTCGGTCGCGCGAGGGTTCGGGCCGGAGACGAAGTCGGTCCGGGGCGGCGCGGAGACCGCGCCCGGCCTCACGAAAACGCCGCTGCGCCGTCGGCTTGAAAGGTGCCCGTCTGCGATCAGGCGCTCATAGACGGCGGCGACCGTGTTGCGCGCGACGCCGAGATCCTTAGCGAGAGCCCGGCTTGACGGCAGGCGCATGCCTTCCCGGAACGCGCCGCGCGCGATTGCATCGATAATCTGGCGGCGCAGCTGGTCCTGCAACGGCGCCGGCAGGTCGCGGGAAACGCTCAGATCGCTCAGGTGTTTGCTCATGGGTCGAGATCCCGCAGGCGGCGGAAACGCCATCTGGCCTCATCAGACACCCGTTGACTTGGGCCAGTCAAAACTGGCGCTGTTCTTACGACATCTCTGAGATATCGGACGAGCGCCGGGCCGCGCGGGGCGGCGTGACGCTCAACCTGCACGACAGACTTCGACCCGCCGCTTAAGGATGACCGACGACCATGACCGACGCCGCACACAACCAGTCGCTGGAGCGTCTCGATCTGGAGCGAGTCTTCCATCCGGTGGCCTCGATCGCGGACGTTTCAAAGAACGGACCGATGGTCATGGCGCGCGCCTCAGGCGCGACCGTCACGGATCATCACGGCAAGGCGTATATCGACTGCGGCGCCGGGCTCTGGTGCGCGAACATCGGCTACGGACGGCCCGAGATGGCCGAGGCGGCGAAGAAAGCCATCTCGGAACTGAGCTATTATCACATGTTCGCCGGGGCCTCGAACGAGCACGCGGTGCGGCTCGCCGACTGTCTTATCCGGTCGTTCCAGAACGACACCCCGGCAAAACGCCTGGCGCGGGTTTTTTATGGTCAGAGCGGGTCCGACGCGAACGACACCAACATCAAGCTCGTGCGACTCTACAACAATCTGTTGGGCCGCCCAGAGAAGAAAAAGATCCTCGCCCGGAACGGCGGGTATCACGGGCTGACGGTCGCCAGCGCCAGCCTGACCGGCATTCCGGCCTACCACAAGGCGTTTGACCTACCAGGCTCCGATGTCGTCCATCTGACGTGCCCCCACTATTTCCACTTCCATGAAGACGGCGAGGACGAGGCGGCCTTCACGGACCGCCTTCTCACGGAATTGGAGGCCGTTATCTCCGAACACGGCGCGGAGACGATCGCGGCCTTCATCGCGGAGCCGGTTATGGGCACCGGCGGCGTCTTTACACCGCCGAAGGGCTATTTTGAGGGCGTGCAGAAAGTCCTGAAACGGTACGATATTCTCTTCATCGCCGACGAGGTCATCACCGGTTTCGGGCGCCTCGGCGCGTGGTCCGGGACAGTCACCTATGATCTCGATCCGGACATCGTGACCCTCGCGAAGGGGATCACCAGCGCCTACTTTCCGCTGTCGGCCTCGGTCGTCAGCGAGGACATGTGGTCCGTGTTCGAGGCGGCGTCGGATGAGATGGGCGCGATCATGCACGGTTTCACCTATTCCGGGCACCCAGTCGGCTGCGCCCTCGCCATGACCAATCTCGATATCTTGGAAAGCGAAGGCATGATCAAGAACGCAAGCGCCCGCGGCGCGCAATTGCTGCAGCGTCTGCGCGAGGAGACGGCGGATCATCCATACGTCGGGGACGTGCGCGGCGAGGGCTTCATGATCGGCGTCGAGTTCGTCGCCGATCGCGCAACGCGCCGCCCGTTTCCAGTTGGGACGGGGCCGCACAAAAGGGTTGCGGCGGCATGCAAAGAAGCCGGCCTCCTCAGCCGCGCGCTCCCTTATCTCGACGTCATGGCGTTCTCTCCGCCGCTCTGCATGACGGAGTATGAGGTTGACGAAGCGGCCGTCCGTTTCAAACGTGGGCTGGATGCGGCGGCTTTAGAAGCTGCGTAGTGAGCAGTCTTGTCCCCGTCCAAGACTAAGGGCGGCGGTCATGGTTGTGGCGCCGGGGTGATCCCTCGGCATCGGCGCTGCCGAAGACGATTCGCCAGAAGAAGCTATAACAATCTGATGTTACGAGAGAAAATGGTGCCGGCTGAGGGACTCGAACCCCCGACCACCTGATTACAAATCAGATGCTCTACCAGCTGAGCTAAGCCGGCCCAGAGGGCGGTGATAGCGCGCGCCGGGGCGTCGCGGAAGGGCGTGCGGGTCACTCCGCTTCGGGCCGTTGCGCGTCGCGCAGGGCGCGGAATTCGGAGCCCTCGTACCAGTTCGGCCACTGGCTGGAGAAGGCGAGGCGGCGGCCCGTTTCGTAGAGGACCTCGACGTCGTTGATCATGCCGTCGAGGTTCCAGTTCTCGTCATACTCGTCGGCGGGCTTGTGATAGCGCTCAGCGGTGTACGCGTCGGCGAAGGCGCGGCCCGCAGCCTCGCCGCCCTGCACGGCGTCAATCCCCGTATCGGCGTAGAGCATAGGGACGCCCTTTTTGGCGAGCGAGATATGGTCCGATCGGTAGAAGTATCCCTTCTCGGAGTTGGCGTCGGGGCGGAGATACTTGCCCTTCGACTTCGCGACGATGGTGAGAAGGTCTTCAAGCTCGGAGGCGCCGGACCCGATCACGATCATATCCTTGGTCGGACCGACGGGAAGCATGGCGTCGATATTGAAGCCGGCCACCGTGTCCGCAAGCGGAACAAGCGGATCCTCGGCGTAATAGGCCGAGCCAAGGAGACCGGATTCTTCAGCCGTCACGGCGAGGAAAATGATGGAGCGCTTCGGCTTCACGCCGAGATTGGCGAAGCTTTCCGCAATTTCGAGGATAGCCGCCGTTCCCGTCGCATTGTCGACGGCGCCGTTGGAGATCGTGTCGTCGCCGGCGAAGCTGCGGCCGAGATGATCCCAGTGCGCCATATAAAGGACGAACTCATCCGGCGCGTCCGTCCCGGCGACGTAGCCCGCCACGTTGTGGGAGGTCTGCCGGGAGAAGGAGGTCGAAAGCTCCGCTGAGACGCTGAGGCCCTCCAGCGGCGCCGGCGTGAAGGCCGGCGTCAGCGCGGCTTTTTTCTCGGCGGCGAAGTCTTTTCCGGCGGCGGCGAAGAGCGCTTCGGCGGTTTCAAGGCTGATCCAGCCCTCGAACGCCGCGCGGGACGCGCCGCCGTCGGGGGCTTCAAGGTCAAGCTGCGGGCCGGTCCAGCTGCCCTCGACGACCGACCAGGGATAGGCCGCGGGCGCCGTTTCGTGGACGATCAGCGCGCCGGCCGCCCCCTGGCGCGCGGCCTCCTCGTATTTGTACGTCCACCGACCGTAATACGTCATCGCCTCGCCGTTGAAGAAGACGTCCTCTTTCACTGCGTAACCAGGATCGTTGACAAGGATGACGACCGTCTTCCCCGCGACGTCGAGACCCTTATAGTCGTTCCACTGATATTCCGGCGCGACGACGCCGTAGCCGACGAAGACGAGATCCGACGTGTCGACTGCGACGGTTTCCTGGACGCGCTTTGTCCAATAGACTGCCTGCGGACCATATTCGAGGGTCCGTTCGCCGTCGGGGGTCGCCACCTTGAGGCTCGACCGGCGCGCATCCAGGGTCGCAGAGAGGAGGGGGACCGCCTGACGGTAGCCGTCGACGCCGGCGGGGCTGAGGCCGATCCGTTCGTATTCGGCCTCGAGCCATTCGACGGTTTTTCGCCCGCCGGCTGTTCCGGGGGCGCGGCCCTCGAAAGAGTCCGATGCGAGGATTTCGATGCGTGCGCGAAGGTCTGCGGCGCTCAACTCGGGCGTCGTCTCAATCGTCTCAAACTTCGCAGCCGGAACGCCGGTCGGCTCTTCGGTTTCGGGCGCGTCGCCGCCGCAGGCTGAAATCAGGAAGGCGAGGGCGGCGAGCGGAGCCGCGGTTTTGAGGGCGGTCATGGGCGGGTCTCCCGGCGGAACGTCGCGGGAGTAAGCACCGCCGGGGCGCCCGGCGCAAATCAGGCGCGCCGACGCGTCGCTTGAACGGGGCGGGCGGCGCCCGCTAGCTTTTGCTGATGCCCCATGAAGCATGCCCGACGACCGTCGAGGGAACGGCCGCGCGCTCCGAGGCGCGCCTCGCCGGCGCTTTCGCGCTCATTTCGGGGTTTATGGTCGTCGAGGTGGCGGGCGGACTTTATTCCGGCTCCCTCGCTCTTCTCGCGGACGCCGCTCACATGGCGCTCGACGCCGTCGCCCTCGGCGCGGCGCTTCTCGCGGCGCGGATCGATCGGGCGGTCGGCGGCGGGCGGGCCCGTCGCTGGGCGGCGATGTTCAACGCTGCGACCCTGCTCCCGCTCTGCGCCTGGATGACGGGCGAGGCGGTCGAACGTCTCCGCGAACCCGAGCCGGTGCTCGCCGGCTGGATGTTCGCCGTCGCCGTCGCAGGGCTCGTCGTCAATCTCGTCGCCTTCCGGCTGCTGCACGACGCCGACGCTTCCGACCAGAACGTTCGGGCCGCGGCGCTGCACGTCCTCGGCGACATTCTCGGCTCGATCGCCGCGATCGTCGCCGCCCTTATCATCGCCCTCTCCGGCTGGACGGCGATCGACCCTATCCTCTCTTTCGCCGTCGCCGGTCTGGTCGCGGTTGCGGCGAGCCGCGTTTTGTGGCGTGTCGCGCGCACGGGGGCGTGAATTGACGATGGGACAGCGGACCTTACGTCCGCGACGTCTTGTCCAACCTCCATGAAGGGGAATTCCAATGACGCGCTTCTTCCTCGCCGCCGCTTCCGGCGTCGCCCTGATCGCTTCCGCCTCCGCCCAGGACGCCCTCACCGATGCGCCCGCCGGCGCTTACGCGATCGATCCCTATCACGGCTACATCGCGTTCTCGTACGAGCATCAGGGGTATTCGAACCCGATCCTGCGCTTCACCAAATTCGACTCCGAAATCACTCTCGACCCGGAAAACATCGCCGGCAGCTCCGTCACGACCACCATGAAAGTCGAGGACATCGACAGCGGCGTCGACGTTTTCGACGGCCATCTGAAGAGCGGCGACTGGTTCGACGCCGAGAAATTCCCGACCATTTCGTTTGAGAGCACGGGCATCGACATCACCGGCGAAAACACCGCCGACATCGCGGGCGACCTCACCGTGAAGGGCGTCACCAAGCCGGTCGTGCTCGCGGCGACGTTCAACAAACTCGGCGAGACCCGCGACGGGACGCCGAAGCTCGGCTTCTCCGCGACGACGAAAATCATGCGCTCGGAGTTCGGCCTTGGAAACTACGTTCCTTACGTCGGCGACGAGGTGACGATCACCATCGAGACCGAATACGAACAGAAGAAGTAAACTGCGCCGCCCCGGGCCGTTCGGCCCGGGGCCTCGCGTTGCGCACCACGCAAGGTCCCCTCATGAAGAACACCCTATTGGCGCTCGCCGCCGTCCTGAGGTCCGGCGCGGCTTCCGCCGCCGACAGCTATGTTGTCGATTATGAGAAGAGCGCCGTCGGCTTCGTCGCGACGCAAAGCGGCCGGGAGTTCTCCGGTGCGTTCGAGCGGTTCACGGCTGATATTTTGTTCAGCGCGGACGATCTCGAAAACTCCAAAGTCGTCGCGGAGATCGATATGGCGTCCGTGGACGCCGGATCCGGCGACCGCAACGAAGCGCTCCCGGGAAGGGCGTGGTTCGACCTCAAAACCCATCCGAAAGCGGTGTTCGCTTCCGAGACCTTCAAGACGGCGCCGGACGGACGCTATGTCGCCGAGGGCGTTCTCACGATGAAGGGCGTTTCCAAGCCCGTCTCGCTCCTTTTCTCCCTGACTGAGGAGGGCGGCGTGACGAAAATGCAGGGGACGACGACGCTGGTCCGCACTGACTTCGATGTCGGAAGCGGCCAGTGGTCCGCAGGAGATACGATCGGGCTCGAGGTGAAAGTCGTCGTTTCACTGACGGCGCGGCTCGCCGGCTGACCACAAGTCTGCGCTTTTCCACCTTCAGGTTGGTGCTTAAGGCTCAACAAGAACAGCCGCGGTCGTTCGACGTTCGTTTCTGAGATTATGACTTGTCCGTCTTTTCGACGAACAATCATAGACTACGGGTCGGTTACGGCGGTCGCCGAACTGTCTCCGTCATTTTAGCTCTAGTCTTTTAGGCGACCGCCTGACGCGCACGGTTTCGTTGTAACGTTGGAGTAGCCTGTCGCCGTGCATGAACGTCATCGCGCGCCATAGGGCGTGCGCGGGACGGGCGACGTCGAGCTTGAAGAGAGCGACGCGTGTTTGAGCCGCGAGGGGGCCGTTGCGTTTCGGGGCTCGCACGGCGTCGAACGGACGATCTCCGACCGTATCCGTAAACGCCTCAATTCGCCGAAAAGACGTCGCAAATTAGCCTCATTTCCTGATGCGACGTAGAGTGACGGTATGAATGAGAAGATGATTTCGACGTCTGCGGGCGCATTAGAGTGCGTGCGCCGATCACGCGGACAAATGCTTAAGCTCGAGAAACGCCGGCTGCGTCGTGGCGGGCAAACGGCGCGCCGATCACGCCGACTTAGTCTCGCCACGGCGGTTCCCTTTAGCTGCTGAAGCGCTCGGCTGTCGGTCAGGATAAGCCTCTAAATTTTTACTGAATCAGTATCACTATCGTCAAAACTCCCTGTCGCGACCTGCGTTTTGTTCCAATTTGAGCAAGCGTCGCGGTTTCGCGCTCCATCCCTCTCTCGCAATGAGCGATGTGTTCCATCTGTGTACATCGATCGCCCGATTTTAGCGTGATGCTATTAAATGTCTGCGTGTCTCCTGAAGCGTCTCTTAATCCGACATCGCTACCCCCGTTGCACCGGGTCGCCGTCTCAACCCGAGGCGGGGGCGAGAAACAAAGAACGGTATGCGTATGTGATTGACGGTCCGGATGTTCGAATCCTGTAAGGCGTGAGGCACGGCCGATTTCCGAAAAAGTATTTGAGCGGCGCCACAAGTTCGCCACGGAATCCCAAGACACGGCGACAATCCTAACGTCGCGGTCTGGGTCCCCAGCTCAACCAGCGAGACGTTGGGATGGTCGAAGAATCGAGAGCCTATCGCGATGAGAGCCTTCCGCGAAGCGATCAAATCACTCGAACGCTAAGAGGCGACTATGATCAGTACCAGGCGTGAAGTACTGCTTGGCATCAGTGCGCTCGGAATCGCGGCTTGCGACAGCGGCGGCGGCGCGCCGAATGCTGCTCCTGTTTCCGGCGGGGGGAACCCTGTCCCACCGCCGCCGCCGCCGCCGGCTCCCCCGCCGCCTCCGCCGGCGCCCCCGCCGCAGACCGGCGGCGCTCCTGATTTTGTCGTAAACCCGCCTGCAGATCTGCAATCGTCGGCTTATGCGCGCTCTGATCTTCTGGGATCGACGCCGAACCAGACGACGCTCGCCAACTTTTCACCC
>JBCBJX010000021.1:0-37238 GCA_038522735.1 Pseudomonadota bacterium | reverse complement strand
GACACGACCTGCCTGCGCGATCCGGCCAACAACATGAAGCTCGCGAAGGCCCGCTCGACCGGCCGCATCGACGCCGCCGCGGCTGCCGTGATCGCCGTCGCCGAGGGCGCCCGACAGTCCGCGCGCCCCCAACAGGGCGCGTTATTCTACATTCCCGAATGAAAAAGCATTTCCGCCATTCCGCCCGCATCGTTGGAACGCAGCGTTGGAAACGCCTGCGGAAGATCGTGCTCGAACGCGATGGCTACAAATGCGCCGTCTGCGGTTGCGGCGAGCCGCTGGAAGTCGATCACATCAAGCCCGTCCGCACCCACCCGCAACTCGCTTGGGACCTTGAAAACCTGCAACTCCTCTGCCCGCGGCATCATGCAGAGAAAACCCGTCTCGAATGCGGCTTCGACCCGCCGCATCCGGAACGATTGAAGTGGAAAACTGCTGTGAAATCACTTATGGAACAAACAGCGAACGGAAGGAAATAGGTATGCTGCAGTCTGTCAAGATCGCCCGGCGCCAGTCGGAAATCCGCCAGGAACTCGCGACGCTCGCGGCGAAGCCGGAGCCGACCGAGGACGAAACGCTTTCGATGGAAACGCTCGACGCGGAATACCGCACGAACGAGACCCGCTATCGGGCCGCCCTTGTCGGCGAGGATGAAGAGCGCCGGGCGGCGAAAGACGACTTTGAGAGCCGCGAGGGCTCGGAATGGGCCGAGCTGGTTGCGGGCTTCGAAGTGCGCCAGGTCGCGCTCTCTATCGACGAAGGGCGCGCTCTCGACGGACGCACGGCCGAGGTGGTCGAAGAGCTACGCTCGCAAGGCGGCTATCGCGGCCTCCCCGTCCCATGGGAAGCTCTTGAGACGCGCTCGACGGTCTCGACGGGTACGCCCGACCCGAAGACGACGGCGCCGATTATCGACCGCCTGTTTGCGGAATCAGTCGCGGCGCGCATGGGCTGCCGGATGGTCAACGTCGGATCCGGCGAGATCGAGTACCCGGTTACGACCTCAGCCGTGAGCGCGTCCTGGGCCGCGACGGAAGGCGGGAACATTGGCGATCCTGTCGCCTACACGACCGTCGATCGGCCGATGAAGCCGGACAATACGCTCGGCGTGCGGATGGCGATCAGCCGTAAGACGCTGAAACAGTCCGGCGCCGCACTGGAGGCGGCCGTGCGACGCGACATGAACGGCGCGATCGGCGAGGCCATGGACGCGGCGGTGTTTCAGGGATCGGGCTCCAACGGCCAGCCTACGGGCGTTCTCAACCTCACCGTAACGCCCGCTATCACTTCGACGGACGTCTCCGCGATCGCCTCCTATTCGATCTTTCGGGACGCCGTACGGCGGATGATGGATGCGAACGCCGCCATGAACCCGAGTGCGGCGCGCCTCCTCATCCGCCCACTGACCTGGAGCGTCCTTGACGATGCGCTGATCTCGGGAACGTCGGACACGGAATGGGATCGCTTCACCCGGCGTTTCAGCGCCGCGAACGTCGTCATTTCGGATAACGCCCTTCCCGCCTCGGAGCCCGAGGACGCGACGGACAAAGGCGCACACACCTGCCTCCTGACTGCCGTAACCGGCGGCGTCCCGCCGATCTTTTGCGCGACCTGGGGCGCGATCGACCTCGTCCGCGATGCGTACACGGACGCAGCGAGCGGCGGCCTTCGCCTCACGGCGCTCTCGACGATGGACGTGACCGTCAGCCGCCCGCAGCAACTCGAAATCCTGACCAACGTTCAGGATCGGGCCTGATGGCTGACCTCCTGCACGGCGCCATGGGCGGCGACCTTGAGGGTCCGCAGGGAGTCTGACGGCTCCGTGCGGCTTCAGGGCTCGTTCCCCTACAACCGGCCCGCCCTTCTCTCGGACGGCGGCCGGCGGGGGCGTCCGCGTAAGGAGGTCGTCGCGCCCGGCGCCTTCCGGTTTCGGATCGAGGAGCCCGCCGAGGAAATCTATCTCCTGGCCGGGCACCGCTACGACAAGCCGCTCGCTTCAAAGCGCGCCGGCACGCTGACCTTTACCGAAACCGCTGCGGCGCTTTTGATCTCAGCGGTCGTCACGCCGCTGATCGCGGAAACCCAGCACGGCCGCGACGCGATTTCGCTGCTGACCGCGGGTCTCGCGACCGGCCTCTCACCTGGGTTCCGTATGCCGCCGGAACGGGTCGTTCCGCCCGAACAAGCCGAGGAAATCACCGAGGAGCCGGACAACCCCGAAGAGGGCGAGAACCGTGCGCTTATACGGACGATAAAGGATGCGCTCCTCTACGAGTTCTCGGTTGTCACCCAGCCGGCCTATCCGGACGCGCAGGTTGAGGCCCGGCGCTGGACGCCGCCCGCCGGCTCGCTCTAGACGTTGGGCCCGCGCCGTCGGTGGAGGGCGTGATGCAAAATGCTATGACTCCCGAACGCCCCTTGATACACAGACCGCGCGAGCAAATAGGCTATCGGTCCTATGGAACTCATCGACCAGACTGTCAGCGGGTTTTCGATAGACGGCCCGAAATTCTTTCGGGCGCTGAAATACTCGATCGGAGCGTTCCTCCTTGCCGGCTTAGCAGCAGTTTTCATCAAAAGCCAAAAACACGAACTGAACGGGGCGCAACGACTACGCATTTATTTGACGTACGGATTTACGGCGTACTTTATTTGGGCGGGGTACTTGTACTACGCATAAAGCATTGGTCGTACCTTCACCGTTGGCGCGGGAGCGGCCGATGAGATGGCCGTGGAGCAAGCCGAAAACTGAGACCCGAGCCGCGGCGTCCGGATTCACCGCCGAGATCATGGCGGCCCGGGAAAGCTACATCTCCGGGCGCCGTGGAATCGGCGAACTGACCGGCACGGTCCAGACCTGCGTCAGCCTGTGGGAGAACGGCCTCACTGTCGCCGACGTGACGGGGACGGACCTTCTGACGCCGCAGGCCCTCGCCATCGCGGCCCGGTCCCTCGCTCTGCGCGGCGAGGCGGTGTTCCTCATCGGCGACGATCGCCTCATTCCCGCGGCCGACTGGGACCTCCGCACGCGCGACGGCGAGCCCGCGGCCTATCGCGTCTCGATTTCCGAAGCGGGTGGAGGCACTCAGAGGACGGCCCTGGCCGCCGAGGTCCTGCACTTTCGGATCGGGGCGGACCCGGCGACGCCCTATTACGGCCAGGCGCCGCTTCGACGCGCCTCGATCACGGCGGGGCTTCTCGACGCTCTCGAAAGCTCGCTGCGCGACGCCTTCGAAACGGGCTCGCTGGGTTCGAAGGTCCTGCCGTTTCCCTTTCCGGATGCGGAGGATTTGACACGCCTCCACGCACGCTTTGAACGCCAGCGCGGCAAGGTGGTCCTGCGAAAAGCCATCGACGTGACCGGCGTCGGCGGTCCGAACACGGACTGGCGCCCGGTCAATCTCTCGCCCGACCTGTCAGTCTCAATGACCGGGGAAACGCTCGCCGCGGCGCGAGACGCGATCTGCGGCGCATTCGGCGTCCTCCCCGCCCTGATGAGCCCGGCGACGACCGGGCCGCTCGTCAGGGAGGCGCAGCGGCACCTCGCATCGTGGGCCCTGCAGCCGATGGCCGAACTCATGGCGGCCGAGGCGAGCCGAAAGCTTGCAGCCGACGTGACGCTCGACGTGATGCGACCTCTGCAGGCCTTCGACGCCGGCGGGCGGGCCCGCGCCGCCGCAGGCATCATCGAAGCGATCAGCCTCGGAAAACAATCCGGTCTCAGCGGCGAGGAAATCGCCGCTGCATTCCGGCTTGTCGATTGGCAAACGGAGTAACGAGACCCAGCCGCCAGGGGCAGTATCAAAGCTGCAGCGGCGGACCCGGATTAGTCGTGAGTGCCGGGTTTCGAAAAACCGCGACACGGTTGGGTGGCTTTGGACAGCCCCGCGAGCCGAGCCCCCGGGTGACCCCGCCCGGGGGCGCCCATCTTTCAGGAGGCTGACATGTTTATTTCGATCGCAAGACTGAGGGAGCGCGTCTGCGAGAGCGCGGCTGAAGACGGCGCCCTTCTGGATTTCGCGACGCAGGCGTGCGCGATCGTGGAGGCGCACCTTGCGCGGCCAGTTGAAGCGAGGAGCTTTGCGGAAGTTCATCATGGCGGCGACCGTGCGCTTTTCGTCCGTCACCGGCCTATCGTCTCAGTCCAGAGCATCCGAGACGTGTATATCGACGAACCCGCAACCGGCTATCGCGTCGATCCCGACGCCGGCGCCATCTACGCCGCCAATTCCGATTGGGCGATCGGCACGGCGCGCTGGCGCGTCTCGTACCGCGCGGGCTTCGAAGAGATACCGGCGCTGATTTCGGAGGCCGCGTTGCGCCTCGCGGAAATCCTCTGGCACGAGGCGAAGGATGGCATGAGGATCCGTCGCGAATCGATCGGCGATGTCGGCTTCACCTATCTCAGCCCCGATGAGGACCGAACCGTCCGCGGGATGCTGCAGCCCTATGTGCGGGTCGCGGCGTGAGCCTCGCGGGACACCTCACGACCGAGGCGCGCTTGGTGCGCACTCAGCACTCGAACCTCGGGCGGGATGAATTCCCCCAACCGCTCTTTACCGTCCGTGTGCATCTTCGATCGCTGACATCGGAGGAAGTCGCCCTTGGCGGCGCGCGCCTGGCGGACATCGAGGCCGTCGCCTACGCGGCGCCGGACGCCGATGTGCGCGAGGGGGACAAGCTCGAGATCGACGGCGAGCTATGGCGCGTCTTCGGCCGGCCCATCAATCCCGGCGGGGCCAAAGGGCACCTCAGGATCGAGTTGCGACGCACGCCGCTTTCACCATGCCGGCCCGTACGCCCCGCGACCTTCGGCGCAAAGCCGCCGCGCTGTTCGCCGAGATCGGGGAGGACATTGTCGGCCGCTACGATCGCGCCGAACTGGTGTGGCTCGCCTCTCTGCAGGCGGACATCGCTGCGATGACCGGGCGACTCGAGGCGGTCGAGCGAAAAGGCGCGTGATCATGGGAATTAAGACATGCGAAAATAATTGTGTTGTCGTGCGAAATCAAATACGTTAGAGCATGGGTCAATCGGAGGCACCATGGCTCACGCTCAGAAAAAGCTCCCTGCTGAAAACCAACCGGGCATTAAGATTTCACGGGCCGCTGAGGCGGCTGGGATCCCGGTAGCGACGGCGCGCACTTGGTACGCACGAGGCCATATATTTTTGCGTGAATACGACCAAGATTCTGGTGAAAGCGGATCGATGAGGCTGCTTAGCGTCCGCTCTGCAATTCAACTGTGCCTCGCCGCCGAACTTGTCCGGTTAGGCATCAGTTCGTCGGAAGCCGGACAAATCGCTATGCAGTTTGCCTACGGCGGCGGCGGCTACGGCAATTATGGAGATGAAGACCTAGGCCCTCCTGTGGAAACACGACCGAACGGCGGCTTGTTTCCCGACGGAGAAACCTGGCTCTTTGTCAGCCGGGACCGTTGGGACGGCACGCTCCACCATAGCATCGTAAACGTTTACGGAGATTTTGAAGAGGGACTAAATCAGGCGATGATCCGACGAGATCAAGCCTTTGGTGCAATTCAGCTTGATGAGTTCGTCTCGACTGCTCGCGTCCGTCTCGGATTGCGCGGGTAGACCGAGGAGAACCTAGTGGAGCCGAAGCCCGACCCCCAGACCCTCAAATTCATCGCAGCCGCGAAGGCCGCGGGACTGACGGACTACGAGGTCGTGAAGCGCGGTCGGGAACTTCGGCTGGTTGTTCGCGGTCAGGATGATCATGAGGCCGACGACCTGCAGGCGCGCATGGATCGGGCGGTAGCGAATGGCGTTTAAGAGGCCTCCCTATTACCGGGTGCGCCGCAACAACCGCGCGTTCTTCGAGCTTGGCAAGGAACGGGCTGCTGAATCCGGCATGCCAGCGTCCACGCCGCTCGGGCAGGCAGGGCCATCGGCCGAGGCGGCCGCGTGGTCTCTCTATTCGGAGTATCGCCAAGCGGTGGGCAAGGCGGATCCAGAGCCGTCTGCGGCGACGTTCCCGAACGGCTCAGTGGGCGCTTGGTTCGAGAAATATCAGCAGACGGCGTCATGGGCGAAGAAAGGCGCCTCCACGCGTGAGGAATGGCGCCATTGCTGGGAGCAGCGGATCCGTCCGGCGATCGGCGAGCGCCGAATGAATTCGATCAGCCCGGCCGAAGCCGAGGCGCTCTTCGATCAATGGGAAGCGGAAAGCGCGAACATCCGATGGCGGACCGTGAAGATTGCGCGAGCGCTCTTCAACGCGGCGATCAAGCATCACGTCATCGACCGGTCGCCCTGGTCCGTCGTGCAGAACAGTCAGCCGCCGGCGCGGCAACAGTTCTGGCGCGCGCCGGAGATCGCCGCTCTCCGCAACGCCGCCCGCGCCATCGGAAAGCCCGCTATGGCCCTCGCTATCGGCATCGGATGGGAGGCCGCCCTGCAGCCGGTCGATGTTCGCGCCCTTTCCCCCGGCATGCTGAGCCGCGACGGCGCCGGCGGATGGTTCGATAGCGCACGGTCGAAGACCAAGCGGGCGATCCTCGCCGCCATCACTGCCGAGCTTCTGGCCGAAATCGATTCCTACGTCGCCAGCCTTGGCGTCGCTCTGCCGCCGGACGCGCCCATACTCCGCACGTCCCGCGACGCGCACGAATATACGAAGACGCGTTTCATCGCGGACTTCGACCTCGTCCGTAAGCAGGCCTTCGGCGATGATGAGCGCAGGCGATTTCAGGACATCCGCCGGTCGGCGAACCTTGAGGCTGCGCTCGGCGCCGCTACGCCCGAAGAGCGCGCTGCGATGCTCGCGAACGACCTCGACAAGGACAAGCGCCTCGACCGGACCTACACGCCGCGGACGGTCGAGAAGGCCCGCCAGACACAGGCCAAGCGCCTCGAAGGACGCCGCCTGTTAGCGGGTCAAAGTGTGAACGCGACTGGCGAGAGTGGGAATTGAGTATGAACGGCCTCAAAGAAATCAACGTCTTAGAGACTGTCCCGCCTGGCAGGGGCGGAGGGGCTCGAACCCCCGACCCTCGGTTTTGGAGACCGATGCTACCTGCATAAATACTGGCTTTCGCTCCAAAACTTCGACCAGAATTTAGGCCTAAACCGCCCGAATTGTAAAACTCTGGTGCGGTCATGACCCGCCTGCAATGGGCGGGCGCCCTCCTCCTCATCTTCGTCGTCACCTGGGGCGCCTGCGCCGCGTTCACGTGGCTCACCGGCGACTACACGCTGGAGGCGCGGCCATGACCGGCTGGCGCGCTGGGGCGGTCGGGCTGGCTGCGTTCTTCGCCCTCTACACGTGGGCTTACTTTATGCCGGACGCGCTCGGCTGGCGCGGCGCCGTCTCCCGCGATCAGGTCGAGGTGCTGAAGGCTATCTGGGCGACGGGCGTCGCCGTGTTCGGGCTGTCGGCCGCGCTCGCCTCATGGGGGCAGCCGTGGCGGACGTGGGCGCTGACCAGTGCGGGCGCCCTACTCCTGGCTCAGGCGATCGCTCAGGGCGCGTTCTGGGCGCTGCGCTGACGCTCCTCTCATTCTGGTTTCGGCGGGGGCGCGTTAAAGCCAGCGTCGGCCGCCATCCGGCGTGCCAATTGATCTCGCGAAATGGCCCGCCTGCCCGGCTCATCCATCATGCCGTACACAAACGACACTTTCTGCCAAAACACCTCGGCCGGCGTCATGACATGGTCCCGAGCGCGCTGCACAGCGGCGTCTAGCTCACTCATTCAACTGCTCCTTTTCTGCGCCCGTCGACGTAATCCGCCATTTTTAGCAAGCGATCCGCCAATGCTCGGGCTCCGCGAGGCGTAAGCCAGAGAGACGTCCTGTTGTCGTCGTCCATCTTAAGAATGATGCAATCTTCAGCAAACGGATTTAAGGTAAACTCTACCTCATCTCCACCGAACGCGCAGCGATAATAGTCAAAGCCCGTTTCAGATGCGTCGGAAAAATCCCACAGCGGCTCGCCCACTTCAGGCTCCTCTGATTGGCACTAGGATCCGATAGTCGCCAAGGCGCGTCCGTGCCTTCAGAATTTCAATTTCCTCTATCTGGTCCCGGTAAGCGATCGCGAGGGCCGCGGCCTCTTTGGCTTTTTGAAGAGGCGCGGACGCGAACGACGCCGCTTGGAGTGCTGTGGCGCCTTCGATCATTTCTGGAAACAATAAGGCGCGGAGCTTTTCGCGGAGCTGGCTCGCCAACTCGGCGGCGGCATCAAAATCGCTCTGAAACAACTCTTCTTCCGTCATCTCAGTCTCCTTTTTCATCCGTCGGAAACCGCCGCTCGCCGCTCGCCATCTCAGCAACGCAACGATCAATCTCAGCGCCGGTAAAATGCTTTGCGCATCGCTGGCCAAACGTCTGCCCGGTCGCAAAAACTGCGACGATGATGGCCGTCGCCGCGCCCATTCCGCCGAAGAACGATCCAAGGATCAGCCGCACATCAGTCTCCTCTTTTTTTACAAAACCCGTGTCAAAATATGCATGCGGTTATGCATCGGCGTCCGGTGACGCTCCTCTTTCAACAGGCGTCGAAACGCACATTCCGTATTTTCTGCGCATTCTAACTTCATCGATTGTGCGCCGGATTTGCCGAAGCTCTGTGATCGTCAAGGTCTCCAGCGCTTTCACGACATCCACACGAGCGGCCGCATGCTCTAGCGCGTTCCAAAACCTCGCAGACTTGTCGTCAGCCATCGGTCGCTCCTCTGATTTCGTCGTTCTTAAAGCCCGGCAGGAACCGAACGCCGACGGTGTTCACGACAGCCGGGCGCCAGACGTTCCCGCACTCTTGGCAAGCGTGAGTGTGGTGTCGCCTCGTCGCGAACTCCCCCTCGTCGATATGCAGAGCGCCGCAGGATGGGCACGGAATGCGCATCGGGATTGGGTCATTGTCCGCCATCGGACGCTCCTCACTTCGTGTCGTCGAGAAATTCCACGGCCTGATTAGCAAGCTCCCACAACCGGTCGCGCTTCTGGTGCGGAATGTCATGGATCGTGCGCGGATCAAGTCGCCGGAAGCTCCCGTCTTCAATCACCGGCTGAGACGCCCAGCGCTCCCACATCTCCTCAGCGATCTCGCAAGCGAGCGTCGCGCGGGAAATCTCTTTGATCGCGGCCATCTCAGTCTCCTCAATCTCGGCGCCGGGGAATAGCGATCCCGCGCTTTTTGGCTTCCATCTCTTCGGCCTGAATTGCGACGTCGAGGCGGGCGCCGAGCATTGTGATCGTCGGCGCCTGCGCAAGTATGTCAGCCGGTCGGCCTTCTGCGATCCACACGCCCTCTTTTGTTCGGAAGACGCGAAACTCTTGATCCGCAGGAAGCTCGTGAAGCTCGACCACCTCAGTCTCCTTTTTCGACTACCTGCGCCACATCGTCCGTCAGCTCGCGTGCGAGGGCGTCGAGTTGAGCGCTCTCCTGCTCGTAGTTCTTGGCGTCGAATGCAGCGAGAAGCCGCTCGCGGCGCTTGGTCAGTCCAAAGCGGATCGCACCCCAGACCTTGCCGTAATCAACGTCAGCCATCGGTCGCTCCTCTTTTTTTACAAAACCCGTGTCAAAATATGCATGCGGTTATGCATCGGCGTCCGGTGACGCTCCTCTTATGCCTTCGGCCCTAGGCCCAGGCCTCTCGCACGACGGCTGATCGTGTGGCGAGAGACGTTTTCAAACCGGCGCTGCATGGCGGCAATATCCGTGTCGGGATCGCTCCACATACGCTTGAAAACCGCCAGCGCCTCGCCCTCCAAGACCAGCTTGGGTTTGCGCCCGCCCTTGTTCTTTCGCTTCGCTCTCGCGGGTGCAATCTGCGCCACGTTCTTGTCCCTCACGAACGCACGCGCGAGCGCGGCGTGTGATGCGGACGCGGTGAACGCTTGCTCTTGGTCGATGACGTAGAGCGCCGCCCCGCGCGCGGTGAGGTCGGCGACGAAGGCGAAAAGATCACCGGCGTTGTGCGCAGCGAGAGACGCCGAAACAACGGCGATTTCATCGCCTGTCCGCATGATTGAAACGAGGTCGTCTCGCTCCGGTCGAGACCGCCCGCGCGCCGCGCCTTCATCGACAATGCGCGCGATCCCAAGCTCGCGCATGAGCGCGCGCTGCTCGTCCTCAGTAGGGCCGCCGCGGACCTTCGCCGTGTATCCGAACCGCAAAATTTCATGCCTCAAATGTAGCACAGGTATTGCGTTATGCAACACGTTTTGCTACATGGTTAAGCAACAAAGATTTGAGACATAGAGGCCGACTCCGCTCGGCGTCAAAATTCAGGAAGAGGCCGGACATGGACGAGCAAAATCCCATCCCGTTCAACCCAATGACCATGCGCGCCGATCACCTCGGTGAGGCGGCGGAACAGCTACGCACGCTGTTCGAACTGCGCGAGCGAGGTGCATCAGAGGCGCAGATAGCGGTGGCGCTAGACGATGCTCGAAGCGCCCTAGTCCGCAAGGTCGCGGCATGAGGCGGCCGGAAACACCGTTCGATCTGTTCGACATGACGCGCGCGGATTTGATCGAAGTCCTGCGCGACACAAACTGTCAGCCGCCAGTGATGCACTCGCAGTCGCGCCGAACGCTTGCAGAGCAGGCTTGGCGGCACCGCGACCACCTGCCCTGGTCGCGGCTTGAGCGCCGCAACGCCGCCTAACAGGAGACCCCGGACATGCGGACGATCGAAGAGGTTCGGGACGAGGTTCTGCTTCGCATACGAGAAGCGAAGTCGGAGGCCGACGATAGCGCCTCGCTCGCCATCAACAGCTATGGCGCCGGCCATGATCGGGGAGAGCAGCACGCGCTCGAAAAGCTCCTCGACTTTATCGAAGAGCGCGACTGACAGGAGACCCCCGCTATGAAACACGAGTACGGATTTTGGGCTGTCATTAATCAAGACGCCCCGGAAAGCGGTCAGTACCTAGTGGCAATGGTCACCGGCGGGACGGGCACGTGGGGGCCGCAAGACGAGGCGCGCCAGCTCAATACAATGGCTGATGCAGTCAGCTTGATCGACCAGCTTGATGGCGCCGTCCGGCATCACTGCTCTCCCCGTTTCGTGACGCAAAAAGAGATGGCGGCGTAAGCTGCAAAGAGAGGCCGGACATGGCGAGCGACATTTACAAGCGTATGGTGGGGGACATGGACGACGCTGAGCTTGTCCGCGAGCTACGCCGGCGCGCTGAGCCTAAGGACGGCGACAAGATCGACCCGGAGCTCGGCTATGCAGCCGCTCGCCTCGATCGCCTTCAAGAGGCGCTTCGCGCGATCCGCAGCGACATGACGCACCCGCGAAACAGCGAGGCGATCGTCTGCACCGTCTGGCATAGCGACATCGAGACGGTCGTCGATTTCATCACCAACACTTTGGGCGACGAGAACCAGCTCGGAGACAATTAGGAGAGGCCCCAACCATTTTGCCGACGCCAGCAATATGGTGAGACGGCTCACAGCGTCACATCATATCGTCGGCCGCAACAATATGATGTGACGGCCTACTCCCCCAGCAGCCGCTCGCGCTCGGCCTTAATCTCCGCATTCGCCTTCCGCCCCGCCTACTCGTCTTCGCCTACGGTCTCTGCCCAAGCGCGCAACGCGGCCTTATCGGCGCGCTCGCAGTTGATGACTTCCCTCAAACGGGTGACGACGGCCTTGAAGGTCCGCGGCGAGGCGGCCGGTGGGTCGGGGCAGTCCGCTAGGTATTGGGGATCAGGAACCACAGGAGGGCTCGGAACCGTAGACGCACACGCCGTCAGGGACGCGAACGCCAAGGCAAGCATCAAAATCCGCATTGAACTGCCTCGCTTCGGCTATCTGCTGTTGAAGGCGGGAGGCCCGATCGACGGCGATATCGGCCGCGACCTTGTGGGCTGCAGACGCTGAGCGCTCCGCCTTCAAGGCGCGCTCCGCCGACTTCTGCGCCAGCTCCGCGGCGGCGCGCTTGTCGCGCAGGTCGCCGATGATCCGTCGTTCGTTCCATAGCCAGCCGGCGGCGATCAATGAAGCGAAGATCGCCAAGGAGCGCGCTGACACGAGGCCTTTTAGCAACGCCATCATGCCGCCCCGCCTTTCCCGCGGAAGGCCGCGACGATGTCGTGCGTCGTCTTTTTTGGATCCGTGGCGAACACCGGCCCGATCGTGGCGGCGGCGATGCACGCGGCAATCGAGGGCCACAGCTCAGACGTAAACCAGAAGGCCAGCCCGCCGCCGAGCGTTCCGAACACGACGCCGGTGGCGATGGCGAGCACGTAGCGCGCGGGCTTCGCGGCGATCGCCGGGTTATAGGCCGGCAACAGCGATCCCGCCCCAGCGCCGCAGAGGACAAAAATCCCCGCCAGCACGAGGTCATCGCGCGTCGCAAGCTGCAGGGCCTCGCCGCCTGCCTCATTGGCGACGACACTCATCAGCAAACCTAAGGCTGCTGCGCATGCGGATTTAACATCCATGCAGAAGCTCCGTGCGTCCAAGGTGCCTAGCGTGG
Source organism: Pseudomonadota bacterium (assembly GCA_038522735.1). Lineage (GTDB taxonomy): Bacteria > Pseudomonadota > Alphaproteobacteria > Caulobacterales > Parvularculaceae > JBCBJX01. Next base: position 24,787 of record JBCBJX010000021.1, on the reverse strand, counting down.
TCCGCGGCGTTCATGTGCAGCCGCCTGTGGAAGATCATCATCTTGACCGACGCCCAGCTATGCCACGTCTCGAAAAGCAAATTCATTTCCCAGCCGATGGTCTCGGTCCCCGGCTGAACCGACCACCACGCCATAAGCCCGAGGTGCCAGAACGCGCCGACGGTCAGGCTAAGAATATACATTGCTGTACGGAAGGAATAGCCGTCGCGCAGCTCCGCCCAGATCGGAAAGACGAACCTTGCTTCGCGCACGCCGGTTACGATGGCGCCGGCGGCAAAGAAAACGGTCAGAACGTCAAAGATAAACTCTAAGACAAGCACGAGCGATCCTATTCTTCCTTCGGGTCCCATTCGACGTGGATGTGCGTCGATTTGGCGAGCACGTCCCAATCCGGCCCCAGACGATCAGCGATGCGCTTTGCGAGACGCCGCCGGCGCTGCGGTTCAATCTGCACGCCGGGGCTGCCCGGGCGCCACGTGCGCAGGTCCCAGGCCTCGCCCTCATAGTGCTTGGAGCCCTCCATGTGCTCGCTGTCATTGGCGCTCGTGATGATGAGCGGCAGGCCCTCTCGCTCGAACTCTTCGGAAAGCACGATGGCGGCCAGCGTCCAGCGGTTCTCCTGCGCGCTGGCGACGGAAACCTTGCTCAGCGCCGCCTTGTGGTGCGGATCCAGTCGAACGTCGTCGTCTTTCAGTGCGTACACGTCAGCCTCCTATGAATGCGACGCGCCGACGACGCGGCGCAGCGGGTGTGGGCGGAGCAGCGCCCAGATCGTCCAGCGACAGGTTGGTGAGCCCGTTCTTCACGAACCGCGATGTCTGGAAGAACGTGACGCCGGTGCGAACCATCGTGGCGGCTGCGAGGTCGGTGTAGGCTTGGCCCGTGATCGCGGCCGTCAGCACCGAAGCGGGCGTGTTTCCGGCCGCGGCGATTTTCATGTCGAGATCGTATTGCGAGCCCGTATCGACGCACTCGCATTCGAAATCCCACTCGGTCAGCGACCTGAAATCGATGTCCGGGAGTCCTCCATCGCCGTTCAAAAGGTCCCCTGCAATAATTGTTTGCGTTCCGCCGATTTCTTGGCGGACCTGCGCGCGCATTTTTGAGCCAGTATCGACCCAGGCCATAACGATGGCGTTCGTAGGGTTGGTTAGAAAACCGTCGGAAAGCCCTAACCGAAACTGCGTCGAGGTGCGGTCGTCTCCGGTGTCGGTCGCGAGGACGAGCCGCCCCCGCCAGCACCAAGTCCGCATCGTGTTCACGTTGCCGCCTTCGAGGCCCATGTACGAGACGGAGTTGAAGTTGCCGCCTGCCCCGGCGAAGAAGTTGCCGGCGAAGATGTCCGGCGTTCCGGCGGTGACGGCAGGCGTGACCGAGCCCGCTTCATTGACCCCGACGCTGTTCGGCGTGCGGACCCGCGTATAGGACTGCAGGTCGATTTCGGGGGCTCCGGCGAACCAAGACGACTTTCCTGTCGCGGTGTGGGCGAATTGAACGGTCATTAAGCGGCCTCGTAGTTGACGGGCGTCACCATCACGGCCGTTGTTGATCCGGCCCCGTTGTACCGCTCTTTCGCGCCTTCATGGATGCGCGCCATGAGCGCCCGGGCGTCGGCGATCCCTGCATTCGAGAGGTCGCGAGACTGAGCGATCCGCGAAATCTCGCACTGGACCATGCCGGCCCAGAACCAGCCCATGCCGACCTCGGAAGCTGGGAACGTGTCCTGATCGTTCGCCGGAACGCGAACGAGGTTTTCCCGGAAGACCCCCGGCCGTTCGACGAACACCTGAGCGCCGTTGTTGCCCGTGGGGCTGCCGGTGACGGGCTCGCCGAATGAGACGAGCACCGGAGGGTCGGCGAGCGCGTCGGCCCGAGAGGCGGCGAGATCGAAGGTGCCTGCGACGACGTTCGTATTTGCAAGATAGTAGGTGTCGTCGAACGTCTCGCCGGTCGCATACTGGTCGGCGCTCTGAATGTTTCCGACGCTGGACGTCTCGGAAAAGCGAACCCGATCGCCGTCCTGCATGTCTAGGAAGCCGGACCCGTCGAAGACGTCCACCCAGTTCGTCGCGCCCGTCCGCCATGTCGTGAACGACGTGCCCGGCGTTCCTGTCGGGCTCGCGCACTCGGCGGCGAACCCGTTGGCCACGAGCCCGTCGGCGACGCTGGCGGCGATGTTGGCCGTGTCGAGCGTCGCTGAGCCGCCGTCGGAATAGTCGAGCTTGTGCTTGGTTCGGGACGCATCGCCGATGACGCGCAGGCCGAGCGCGCCGATCCCGCCGGCCTCGATATAGCGATAGAACGTCCGCTCATAGAGTTCGGCGACGTACTGGAGCTGGATATGATCGTTGGCCGCGGCGACGTAGCTCCAGCGCTCACAGGCGAAGGCGAGCCAGATGAACACCTGGTGGACGCGCGTCGGCAGTGTCTCGTAGCCGATGGCGTGCCCCGCCGCCGACCCGTAGCCGTAGCCGTTCGCGATGAAGTCGGCGTTCAGCCCAAAGACCTTCTGATGGTAGTTGTAGGCGGGGAAGCTGGTCGGCGTGAACGCTGCGAGCGTGCCGAGCGCGCCCATGCCCCACGCGTGGCCGCGGAGCGAGACGTGCGCCCCGCTGAGGCCCTGCGCGCCGGAGACGACCGGCCCCCACTTGTCGGCGCCCGCGCCCGAGAGGCTGCGGCCGAGCGCGTCGGTCCACGCGAGCGAGCCCCGGTTGTTGATGAAGCCGTACCCGTTCTCGTGAGCATGGTGCCAGAGGTGCGGCGCCCATTCGAGGGCGATGTCCCCGCCAATCGCCATCTGCGGCCAGTGGGCCGTGCCGTCGTTCGGCTGCCAGATGTAATTTTCGTAGGTCGTGCGCTTCACGCCGTCATCGACAGTCTCAAAATCCGTATCCGACGACCCGCCATACATCGCCGACGTAGACTGCGGACGGTTGTTGTTTGGAGCCTCCGTCATCATGCCGTTCGCGGCCTGCTCGTGATAGCTGTCGAACGAGCTGTTGCTGAGATCATTGCCGGCGATCTGGTCCACCTTCGCCCGCAGCGTCGCCGGCTTGATGCGGAATTGATTATCGCGATAGACGAACGCTCCGCAGGCGGACGCCCATTGCTGGCAGTACGTCAGGGCGCGATAGCCGTCGATGCGCTGCGCGTCGCTCGCGTTGTCCGCGGCGAGAATGGCGAGCGTGCCCGGCACATGCTGGCGACCGTCATAGCCGCCCGTCCCGCCGAGGTTTTTGCGCGCATCAAGCCAGCGCACGCTGCCTGGCCGGAACGTCGTGTAAAGCTCAGAGCACGCATGGCTGATGACCGTGCCAGTGCCGTCCACCCAGTCGCCGTCCCAGTCGGTCCGCACGGCTGGCATCAGCCCGCACGCCGCCGCCTGCTCGAAGTCGGCGATGATGATCCGGTCGCCATAGTCGCCGGTCGATGTCGAGAACGGCGCGTTGCCCTTCTGGAAGTCCGCGCCCATCGTCGCGTAGGCCCCGCCGAGGATTTCGACGTCCGTGTGCGTCGCCTGCACCGACCCGTTGTGGGAGACCGCTATGTCGAAATGAAAGGCGCGCTTCTCGCTCGCATGGTCGGCCGTCATCACCGTGACCCAGTAAATGACGTGGTCGATCGCGCCCCCGGCCGTTCGGATCGCGATCAGGTCCCATTTGACGACGCCCGTTCCCGAGCTGTCGTCGAAGGTGAAGTTCTGGACGACCTCCACGTGCTCCATGCGCTGGGACCGGGCGAGGCTGTCGGCGCGGACCGTGGCGCCGGAGAGCGACAGCGTGTTGGTGGAGAGCGTCACCGCCGCCCCCACCGACGCCGGGCCCACGGCGAGGTTGCCCGTGCCACCTGTCAGCCGGTTGGTGTTGCTGAACGTCAGCGAAGGCGCAGTCGAGAAATGCGCGAGGATGTCGGTGAGAACGGCGGACCCGGCCCGCGGCGTCAGCACCTCCATACCGCCCGCCGTGGAACGCGTGATCGTGTACGTCCGCTCGCCCGCCGTCGTGAAATCGGTATCAAAGATCGCGACCCGGAGCACCTTCGCCGAGCCGTCTTTCCAGCGGTTGCCGCAGGTGATCTCGATGCTGGGCGTCACGCCGCCGCTGATCGCAAGCGTGTGGATCGCGGTGTTGATGTATCCGCGCGGCATCGGCAGCGTGAAGCGGAAGACGCCCGGCGTCGCGCCCTGGGCCTTGACGCGGACGACAGGCATCTGCGTCTGCGAGATGGTGACCGGCGTCGGCTGAGCGGCGTTGAGCACCTGGGGCGCGTTCGTCTCGACCCATGAAATCTGCGCCTGCAGCTCCGTCGCGCCCGGGTCGGCGTTCGTCCCCTTGATCTGGGTCTCGGTGAACGCCGTCTGCAGGACCTCCGACGGCCACGCGCCGAGGCCCGCGTCGTCGCCCGTCTGCGGGGGCTGCCCGCCGCCAGCGCTTGCGGCTGCAAGAAACGCGCCTGACGCGCTGGTGAGGAATGCGCCCGAAGCGCTGCGCAGGAACCCAGCCATTAAAGCACGTCCGCGTGGCGGCGATCGACGATCCAGAACACCCAGCCGGAAATCGTCGTCGGCGAGCCGGTGAACGTCAGGCCGGGGTAGAGGTTGAGGGGGTCGGTTCCGTCGGCGGATAGCGCCGAAGCGTCCGACGTCGTCGCATTCACTTCTGTCGGCGAGGTGTTGATTGTGTCGCCCGTGGTGCCGGCGATGGTCGTCGCGCCTTTCCGAAACTCAGCGTCGGTCAGCGAGCCCGCATCGACGTTGAGAACGGCTTTCCAGAACCGCCATTTGCCGTCGCCATAGTACGGGAATATCTCCAGCACCGTGTCGGGGGTGATGTCCTCGGCGAGAAGCTGGACGGCGACGATGGTCTCGGTCGAGGCGACAGCGTCGGTTCCGTCAGATTGCAGAATAGCGCCGGCGGCCCCCGCTGCGATTTCAGAGCCGATCCCGTCGATTGTCGCCTTGTCCGCACCCGAGAGGAGGCCGGCGTTCCCGCTTGCAATGGCCAGCGGCAGAGTGACGTCGTTACCAGAGGAAGATGCGAGAAGCCGTGTCCCGGCGTTGTAGCTGAGGTCGGTCGATCCGGAGCCGCCGGAACCATTCGCTGCGGCCGTGATGCGCCCCTGAGCGTCCACCGTAATGTTAGCCGCAGTGTAGGCGCCAGGAGTAACAGCGGTATTCGCGAGCTTGGCCGCCGTCACGGCGTCGTTGTCGATCTGGGCCGTGTCTACGGTGTTGAGGGACGCTAGGGCGCCCGACGGGATCGTCGGCGTGCCGGTAAGATCCCCATAGCTTCCCGACGTCGCAACGGTCGCCAGAGAAGATGAAAGGACATAAGGTGTCAGAGCCGACGCCTCAATTTTGTCAGTGTTCAGGCTTGTAAGGCTGGCGTTGATGTTTTGAAACGCCGCACGCAGCGGGTCTCCGGTTCCATCATTTGCGGAGGAACCGACGTTAACAAGCGTAATGGTGGCCATGCTTAGGTTCCGTCTGCCGTAAAGTCGGTCGAGTCAGCGGTGACGTTGGTCGCGTCCGCCGTTGGGTTTTCAGCGTCCGGCGGATCGGGAAACGTCGGCGAAGCGCCGAGGCCGGATTGAATGATCGCGATGAGATAGGCAAGCATCAGTACCAACCCGTCAGGTTGGGCGATCCGCTTGCGGAATCCACTTCTCTCCAGAACACCGGATACATGACGCCGGCTAGGGCGTAGAGCGTGAAAGTTCCACCGTCGATGTTTTGCAGAACAATCGTGCTGTCTGCGGACGACTGGATAAACCGCGGAATCTGTTCTTTTGGGCCGCGATTGGCGGTGTAATCCGTGCCGACCGTCACGGCGAAGCCGCTTCGGCCGGAGCTGCTGCCTTGGCGAAGCTCAGGGTAGGTGGTCATGGTTTTTTCCTAGACGAAATACGATCCTTGGATCGTGACGATTGGGGATGTTCCGCTGGCGAAGTGCGTTGTTGATGCGTCAAACGACGTGGACGTACTGCCGGCGCCGCCGGTGAAGTCCATGACGAGAACCTTGATGTTCTGCGTGCCGCCTTGGATGTAAGCCCCGACCTGCTCAAGGCCTGTCAGCGTCAACTGCGCGTGACGGGAAAGAGACGCCGTGTGCCGCGCAAGATCCGAAGAGGCTGTTATGGGCGGGCCGCTGATTAAAGCCGCGCCCGAGGCCGTGCTGTGCGTCAGGGTGTTTACGTCTAATTCAAGCCAGAACACGACCAGATCGCCGACCCGCATATAGCGGCCAGTCTGGCCGTCATACGTAACGGAGAGGTCGCCGGGCGTCGCAAACGTCAGCGTAGGTGTGAATGCTGTCTTTGGAACGTAGGCGTCAAGGTGCGTTGTTCCGTTGTCAAACGTCAGCCCCGATGCAGTGATGAGGCGCGTTCCGTTGATGCGATAATCGCCGCCAATGACGTTGACGTAATCGCCCTCAACGCGAACGTTATCTTCAACCGAAAGACTGTTGGTTCCCCCATCCGGCGTCGGAGAGCCGATGACCGCGCTGGCGCCGATGATGCGCCCCGTCGTCCTGAACCCGTTCGAGTCCGTGCCCGCCGTACCTGGATTGCTTAGAAGGTAACCGTTGATGATGTCGTCTTCGTCGATGACGCCGTCGAACGTCTCATCGAGCACGACATTCGTAATCTGCGGCCCGTTGATCGAAACGTTGGCCGCAAAGCCGAACGCATTGCCGTAGACGCCGGCGCTGGCGGATTGCGTGTCCTCAGCCGTCAGGGTGTTGAAGCTGAAGCCGCTATAGTTCGGCGTTCCACCTGCTCCGCCGATATCGAAAAAGACGGCGTGGTTTTCGACGTTCGCCGTGTCGCGCAGATCGATCTGCACATTGCGATAGGTGTGCTCGGCGATCTTTCCGTCAGCGTCGTTGTCGTATTGCTGGAAGTAGATCGGGTAGCCGGGCTCAGAGTGGCCGACGCCGCGCACTTCGAGCCCGACGGAGTCGCCTTTGTTGACGAACACCGCCGCAGCGTTCTGCGTAATGATGGAGTGCCCGTGCCGCCCGATGTGATAGATGCGCGTGTAATTGAGCCGCGAGTTTTCAATCCACTGGTTCGCGCTCGCGGGGCGGTAAGTGACGCCGTCGCGATCAAAATGCGCGACCAGACATTCCTCGACGAACGGATAATCGGATTGTCCAATCACCGCGATGCCGTCGCGTCCGCCCAAAACCGAAACTGCGCCAGACAAGGCGCTCACATCTTCAGCGACGTAGACGTGACCCGTGGTCAGCGTATCGACGCCGACCTGCACGATCTGCTGAAATTCCTTGTAGTTCGTAGACCCAGGAACCGCGAAGAGGTCGCCAACCTCGTAGTTGTGCGAAGCGGCGTCTACGGTGAATTGAGCGAACCCGGAAAACGTCGCGCCCTCATCTGCAACCGTGTCGAGAGCGACGGCCTCGCCGTGAATGATGTTGCAGCCTTGGATGCCGGCCCGATGCTGGGCCTGCGAAGAGTCGATGACGACGCCGTCCTCAGAGCTGGAAAGCCCGACAAAGAAGAGCGTCGTTCCCCGCCCGATCAGCGACACCTTGTCGAGCGTCAGCGTGCTTTCGACCTGGTAAAAGCCGCCGTCGTCGAGCTTGACGGACCCGCCGGGAGGGGCGGAATCAATCGTCGTCTGAATAACCGCCGCGTCATCGGTTCCAAGGGTCTTCGCCGCGTTGGCCGGGGTCAGCCCCAGCCCAGCGGCGCTCAGCGTTCCGGTGAGCGTCAGGTTGTTGAAGGTGACGCTGTCGGTCGTGTTGAGGGACTGGTCGCCGATGCCGGCCGGATAGAAAACCAGAACCGGGTTCGTGCCCGGCGTGATGCTGTCTTGGTTGAAGAAGGTCTGAGACGCCGCCGGGTTTGTGACGACGATCTTGTAGTTGCCGAGCGTGGAGTCGATCCAGGCGACGAAGCGGCCGTCAGAATCTGCAACCACGGGATTTGCGTTCGCCGTGCCCAACCCGTCATCGGTGAAACTGTTGCGCGGGGTCGTCGTGCCTTCGGCGAAAAAGTTGATGAGCGCGCCAGAGACGGGAGTGTTCTGGAAATCCGTGATCTGCCCAGTCACAAGTGTGGTCGCCACAGGGATCGCTTCCTATGTTAAGAAAAAGCCCCGCTCTGGGGCGGGGCTGGTGCAGGTGCTTCGAGATCAAAAAGGCGAGCCGTTTCTTGACCCGCGTTGGCCCTACGGGGCCGCGTTTCTGGGTGCGATCATCCTGTCTGGGTTGATCGCAAAGCTGGTTTCTTGGGGCGTCATTCTCTAGCCGTCAGAAGCGCAGGGGTCGCGACGCTCGCCTGTGTCGCCTGATTGGCGTTGAAGGCAGGCAGCGCGGCTCTCTGTGTCTGCTGACGGCCGTCGAAGAGCATTTCGCCCATCGCCTCATAGACCGCCCGAATCTGGCGCTCTCCTGGTTCTTCAGTGACGCGCCGAACTTGGCTGGACACAAAGCCCCGTGGGTTCGTCGCGAAATCCGTCGCCTTGCCGGCCGCGCCGCGCACCTTCTCGCGGATCACCTGCCGCGGCTGTGTTTGGGAATTGTTCGACGGAAGAATTTCCTTCGCCCGCAGGAACTGGGTCTCGCTGCGTTTGACGTAGTCAATGAAGTCCTCGACCGCGGCCGGGTCATCGCCAAACGCCGCTCGGAAGCGGTCGCGCAGCTCTTCGCTGTTGACGAACGTCGCCTTGTTCCTCGGATCACGGGTGGCGAGAATGCGGCGCTCGATGCCGCGCGCAATGCCGAGCCTGAAGAATTCTTTCTCGCTGTCGTTCATTCCGCGGACCAGATCCGCGACCTCTTCGGCGTCCATCTTGAAGATGTCGGCGCCCTGATCGAAAGCGTCCTCTACCTCAGCAAAGCCAGCGAAGACGTTGCGCGCGTCGCGGTACTCCGGCGCGACGTTATCCACCCTATCCAGAAGCCGGTTCTTCGCTGCGACGAGCGTGCGCGTCTGGCCGCCCGCGCGCTTGGTGCGCCCGATGACGTCGTCAAGTCCGCGCTTCACGTAGTCGAGGCCCTTGACGTTGAGCGTCGTCGCATTGTCGTTGACGGCGTTGCGCAGAAGCTGGGCGGTTGTGCGGTCGCCTTCATCCGCCGCCATGGCGATCGCCTTACGCATCGAGCTGCGCATGGTCGAAGTCGTCAGCTCAGGCGCAATCTCCGACCGGAAATATCCGGGATCGATCTCGACGGCGTAGGCGCGCTCATAGGCTGGACCCGAGAGGACGCGCTTTTGCAGTTTCGCGGCCTCGATCGCCTGCTTGGGGTTGACGCCGCGAACCATCTCCCGAGCGCGTCCGCGCAGATCATCCGCCTGCGCCGTGACAATGCGATTGACGACGGATGTCGCTTTTGCGTTGTTATCCTGCGCCACATCGCGAAGAAACGTACGAAATCCGGGTCCCCCAAGATCCAGCAGGTCGGCAGGCTCGGCGCCGGAGCTTTGCCATTTTCGCAGCGCTGCTTCAGCTTTGTTCCGACTGCCGAGGTCATCGGCGAGGAAGTTGCGCATGATCTCAAAGCCGGTCTTGTCGATAGAGGCGGCCTTGCTTCCCGCTGCGCGAGCCTGGAGAAACCGCGAAACGCCGCCGCCCAGCCCTGCGAGTCCAGCGCCAAGAGCGCCGCCGACCGCTGCACCGGCCAAAGCGCCGGACGCTCTCTCCGCTGCGCCGCCCTGCGCCTCCAGCGCGCCGGCCGCAGCGCCGAAGCCGGCCCCAGCCCCACTTGCGCGCCCCACGGCCCCAGCAAACGTCCTCGCGCCCTGCACGACACCTTTCGCGGCCGGCCCTCCCGCAACCAACCCGCCCAGAAGCTCGCCGCCAGCGGCCCTGAGGGGACGGGCCTCGCGATTCTGACGAGCCTGAAGGTCGGAAAGCTGTTGCGTGTCGCGGAACGCCTCGCCAGCGGTTCGGCGCTCAGGATCAACCGGCTGGCCAGTCACCGCGGCGCGAACATCGCCTGCACGGTTGGCGACAAACTGCCCCGCAGCCGACGCCGCCCCTTCGATTTCGTCAAGGCCGCCAAAGGTCACGCCGCGCAGGGCGGAGGTGTCAAAGCCCGGCGCATAGCGCGGAATAGGGACGCCCGCAGCGAGCAACTGCTCGCGCTGCTCGCCCGTCAGAGCGGCGAGATCGACGCTCTCCAGCCCGAAGCGAGCGATGGGATCGTCGCTCAGACGCCGTTGATCAGCTTGGGCGGCCTGCTCTTGGCGGACGTCGGCGATCAGACCGCGCCGACGCGCTTCCGCCATAAGCTCATCGGTCGGGTCCGACTGTTCTTGCATCGCGCCGCTGACAAGGCCGCGGTTTCTGGCCTCCTGAAGCAACGCCTGCAGATCATCGTCTTCCAACCGGAACTCCCCGCTCCTGTAGGGCGCGCAAAATCTCTTCGTCGCTCATCGTCTGCGGCGTCACCGTCGCGCCGCCGTCGATACGGGCCAACGCCTCTTGAAAGGTCTGCTGAACGTCCGCCAATGCAAGGCGCGCCTCGTCATCGGAGATGGTGCGAGAGTTAAGGCGCGTCGCCGCCTGCTCCAAAAGCTGCATGTCTTTGTCCGAAAGAACGCCCTTCAGCTTCGACGCCTCTTCCAGCGTCAGGCCGGCCGTTACTTCGTTGAGAAGGGCCTCGGCGTTCTTTCGCTCCGTTCCGGAACGAACCAAAAAACCTGGCAGTTTGAAGCCGAAGGCGGAATCGAAGCCCTGAGACAGATTGCCTTCTGGCGTAGGCTGTCCATCGGCCGGCTTTTCAAACCGCTCCAAGGCTCTGAGTTGCCGTTGTATCTTTGCGCGTGCGGCGGACGTCGCGTTTGCGGTTTCCTGCGCGTTCGGCGCCTTGCCGGCGGCCTTCGCTCGCATCTCAGCGTCGCGCAGGTTCATCGTCTGGTCGAACTGCCGGCGACCCTCATCAAACTGCTCTTGCTGCAGACGGCGGCTCTGACGCGCCCCCGCAAGCTGCTCCTGAGCCATAGCGTCGCGCAGCGGGCGCTGGTCGCGACGCTCCTGCAGCGCCTCCACCTGCCCCGGCTGCATCCGCGCAATCGACATGCCTTGAACGGGGTTGGTGCCCAACAAGGCGCGCATCTGGTCTGTGCGCTGCATATCGCGGATGTCGCCAGGAGACGGCTGCCCGCCGAAGAGAGACCCGAGAAAGCTCATGTCTTATCCAAACTGATTGGCGAGCCCTGCCGCCTGCTGCGCGGTTCCGAGAACGCCCTGTCGCGTGCTCGCGGTCTGACCCGCGGCGCCGATCTCGCGGTTCGCCTGAGCGTTGAGCAACTGAGCGCGCGCGTCGGTCGTCGCAAAGCCCTGATTGCTGAGCCCCTGCACGCCGCCGAGGAACTGGTTGAATGAGTTCTGGAAGTTCCGGTTGCGGACGTCTTCGACCGCCTCCAATCGGCCGCCGGAATAAAGCCCGCCCATATTGGAGAACGCCTGATCCACGGCGTTTCGGTCTTCGTTGAACGCCAGAGCGCCGCCCTGATAGAACGGAGACGCTTGAAACGCCGCATAAGCATCATTCGCTGAACCGCTCTGCGGCGCTGCGTAGGCCTGCGTTCGGTTGATGTCGCCTGTGCGCATCGCATCGCTGGCGCCCATCGCGCCCGGTCCCATTTGAGCCGCCTGTGGGTTCCGATTGAGACCGAACGCAGATCCGAGAAGCGCGTTCGCCTGCAGGCCTTGGCTTACGTAAGGGTCGTACATCCCCAAGCCTTCGCGCGTCAGCTTCTCCGACCGGCTTCTTCCGTAGGCGATGTCGTCGCGCTGTTGTCCGCCGCCGCTCATGCTATCAATTCTCCGTGTCGCTCTTCAAAGCCGACAAACTTCAGAAATCGCCGCTGCTTTTCGTCCCAAGGTTCGGGCATCAATCGAAGCGCCGGCCAATGCAGGCGCGAGACGTCCACAAGGCCACGCACGCCGCGCGCCAGGCTCCAGCGCGCCTTTCCGATGTCTTTGGTGGAATACATCCAGCAAAGACCCATTCCGCTCGGCTTGTCGTCATAGTCCGCGCCAAGAGCGCCGACTGGGTTCATGTCCGGGTCCATGACAACCCATGACAGAAGGCTCTCCGTCATCGCCATGTAGGCCAGCACGTCCGGCTCGGACGTGCACCAACTCTTCATCAGGCGCTTGTCCTTGCGCCTCAGATTGTCCGCCACGACCTTAGCCATCCACGGCTCGGTCGGAACAATCACGGATTAAGCCGCCCGTTGACGCGAAGCACGTCCCCGCTGTCGAGCGTAATGTCGATCGTATGCGTCGCTGTCGCGGTTCCAGACGCCGCAGCCGTGATATCCGACCACATCACTGCGCCGGCCGCATCAACGTTCGCCGCGTCCGTCACGTCGGCGTTGGTCTCTATGGTCGCGAGCTTGGTCGTCGCCGTTGCCAGATCAGCGATCAGCTTCTCAACCGCATCGTTGATCGCCTCGTAATAGCGGCGCCAAATCTCCGTGTAGACCTTCACGCCGTTCGGCTGCGTCACGAGCACTTCCTGCGCAATGTCAGGAATGAACAGATCCTCAGACATAGTCAGGATTGATCGTTGCGCCGGTCACCGTGTAACCGATCGGGTCAGAGAGGGCGATTTTCAGTACCGCGACAGGCGGCTTGAAGTACCCTAGCGGACCAAAAGTCGGTCGCCAGTTGTACTCACCAGTCAAGCCGAGACTGGTCGTCAGCTCATCCTCGAACGTGCGACCGTCGCGAGCGACCCGCAGCATCGCCAAAGGCTCGGAGCCCTGCACCGCGCCAGGCAAGCCGACGCCGGACTGACCCTCTAAAACGAGCATGTCCACAGCCTCGTCGTCCATAATCGGAACGATGGCCGTCGCCTCTCGCCGCAACGTGTCGCCGCGATCCGTAAACGTTTCGTTCGACAGATAACCGAGATGAGGCGTCAGATCGACCGCGTTCTGACAGTAAACGAGCCCGTCGAACTGGGTGTAGAACCGATAGCGCCAGAACTCCGACGTCAGCGCCTTCCTGCGATGCCACAGACCAAGCGAGGCGTCGTAGAAATAGTCCCCCGTGTTCGGAATGTGGACCTGCAGCACCGTGCGCTGGCCGAACGAAAAGCCGCTCAGGACTACGTCGTCGCTGTCCGCGTCGCTCGAAATCAGCCTCTGGATCGCCTCGGTCGATACGACTTCTGGGTAGCCGCCGGCCCGCATCCGACACACAGCGCCATCGGTCCGAACGAAGAAAATATCATCGTTGATGATCGTCTTGGCCGATCGGCCTATGATCCCCATTCGAATTTCAGCGCCTTGGCGAGCGACGAATGGGGTGGTGACGCTGGTTGTGGCGACGTAGGGCGTGATCTTGGTGACGCCGAACGCATAGACGACGCCGTTGTATTCTAGGAGCGTCGTGACGTCCTGCGGTTCCTGTTCAACCGTGAAGAACGACGACCCGCCGATTGTCGTCGCGTCTGCAACGTCGCTGTACCAGATGACCGACGTCCCAGCCTGCACGTAAAGATGCCGCTGGTTGATCTCTGCAGCAGCTTGGGGAACGCCGGACGGAAGCGTCACCGCAGTCGCCGTCGGCCCCGCCGCAAACGCAGTAGCGTGCCCGGAGCCGCAAACAACGACTTCCGTGAACGACGCCGCAAAGTCCACCTCTCCGGTTGTTCCGCCCAGCGAACCAAGCGTCGCGGGAGATCCTAGCGTGTTACCCGTGCTCGGCGGGAACAGCAGTACCTGAGCCGTCTCAACGGCGATCACACCGGTAAATATGTTTTGAAACGAGGCGCAGCCTCGCCCTCGGAAACCACTCGGTCGCGTAATCGCATTCTCGACGCCCTCGACCGGAACCAACCGCGCGCCCTTGTCAGGACGATCCGGCGCCGGGAGCGCGTACCAGTTGACCAGCTCCACAGGGGGGAGGCCGTATTCGTTAAGCTCGTAGCTATCAAGCCCGAACCGGACGTCCACTAGAACCGATCCTCGCGGGTCGGCCCGCCATTCCACGGAACGGCTACGATCCGCCTAATGCGCATCAATTCTGCTTCCGGATTGTAGCCTTGGCCCGCGCGAACCACGGCCGGAAACTCGGCCTGCGCAAGCGAAGCCACATAACGGGCAAACGGGTCAAACACATGCTCCGGGATCGCCGTGAGGGACCAATAGGCCAGCTCCAGCTCTTCCAGCTCTTGCTGCGCCGTCTCGATGTATTCCGTCAGCCGCGCGGCGTTGTCCGCGCTCAGTGCAGCGTTCTGCATCTGAAGGCGGACGAGCCGCGCGACCTTGGTTTGAAGATCGGCCTGCGTCTTAGCCATAACTTAGGCCGATCCTTTGTTAGCGGACCGTTTCGGTCGGCACGAAGTAGACGAAGACCTCGGCCGCGCCGGCCGTGGCGGCCGTGCCGGTGAGATCGACCGTGCAGGTGATCGTCGCGTCAACGCCGACCTTGAAGGCCGCCGAATTGACGAGCGTCGCCGTCAACGGACCAAGCGCCGTGGACGAAGAGAGATCAGCATTCGAGACGAACGCATCCGGGTCGGCGGTCGTGCCGTCCGAATACTTGATGCCGATGTCGAGCTGGTTGTTGGTGCCAGCGTCGAAATCGACCGTCTTTGCGATTTTGATCTCTTGGATCGTGCAAGGCGGAATGTCCCCGATGTCGAGCGTCGAGCCGTCATCGGTGAACGTGATGGAACGCGCAACGCAGTGCGCGAACGGATAGCCCAGGCTAAGGGCGCGTTCTCCAGCCATGTCTGTCTCTCCTTAGCCGGTGTAGGTGAAGCAGGTGAGGACGCCGTGATCCATCGGAGCGGTCGTCCCGCGCGGCGCATACTTCATCTTCTCAATGGAGTAATGGCTTTGCGTGCCGATGCCCTTCTTGAATCCGTAGTCGGTCTCATCCCGTTGGGTGAAGCGCTGGTTGGAACCGCGGGCGTAAGCCATCGCCTGCGCACCGCACAGGAACGACGTTCCGACCGTGGACGAAATCGCCGGGATTTCTGGGATCTCGATGTGCGCGACGCCGTCGTAGATCAACTCGCCGTCCTGGAAGACGGGGTTCGAGCGATGATCGCGAGCCCGACCGTCGAGGTTCGTGGTTTCCAGATCATCCTTCAGCGCTTTGAAGGAAAGCTGATCGTGGAACATCACGAAGAACTCTTGGCCGCCCGTCACGCGGATCGGACGGATAGACGGGATGTCCACACTGTCGCCGAAGCCGGTGCGAAGACGACGCTTCGCCATGACCTTGGCGACCTTGACGAAGTCGCGAGACATGGCCTCAGCCGCCGCATCGACATTGCCGATAAGCGTCGAGTACGTCGCCGAGTAGTTGCTCTCCGCGCCGCCGGCGAGGATGCGGTACTCGTTCGCCGCCGCCCAGGCGTTTTGACGGGCCGTGGTCAGAAGATTGGCCGTATCCGTCGGCTCGAACAGGGAGACCTGCTGCGAGTGAGCGTCCTCGTAGTCAAGGACGGTCTGGTCGTTGGCGATCGCGCCGAGGGCGTGGATGAAGTTGCCGCGCATCTGGTCGATGTCGGAATACTTCAGAACGTCTTTTTGCGCCTTGTAGAGATCAACGTAGGACAGGTGCTGCTGCAACTGGTCCACGACGGTCGCTTCGCGTTGGTAGTACGGGAACGCCGCAACGTCTTGGTTGCGGACTTCGATTTCCCGGCCGACAAGGTCGCGAGTACCCGTCTGACGACGGTTCGACGCCGAGATGAGCGGGATGTTGATGAGCTTCCCGCCAGACTGCGTCTGGGTTTTGACGTTGATGATGGACATGGGCGACGCGGACATGAACTCTTTCAGTCCGGAATCGCGCACGTACTCGAAGTAGTAGCCGGGCTCGTATTTCTGGAGATCGGCGAAGTTGCTGGTGGTCTCTGCCACGATCAGGGTCTCCTATAAGACCCCGCGTTCACCCGAAGAGCTGTTCGTCCACTTGGGCTTGCGTCAGCTCCGGGTCCTTCCTTGACGTGCCGCCCTTATTGAGCGGAGACGGAGGAATTTTCGGAGCCGGTGCGGGCTGGGCCGCTGGTTGTTGCGCCTGTGCCGGCGCGGCGGCCTGACCTTGCGACGCTTTCCATTTCTGGAACGCCGCGAAGTCGTCCGGGGTCACCTGATTGGCGATCTGCTCCCTGCGATACATCGTGACTGCATCGCCCCACGGGTCGCGTGAGTGGTCCATGGCCGCTCGGAACGCCGGGTCGCTGGCGTTTTTGTCGAGCGCCCACTTCTCAATCTCACCGAACTCGTCGCCAGCGCTTTGCTGGGCGAACCGTTTGGAGATGTCCTGCGTGATACGACGCTCGGCCATCTGGTAGAGATTGTCTTGGTAAGCCTGGTAGCCCTGTGGATCGTCGATCGGATCGGGCGGTTGCGGGGCTTGTTGGGCCGGCTGCTGTCTCTCAGCGAGCGCGCGCTCCAACTGTTCAAACTTGCCCTTGAGCTCGCCGTAGCGCTGGTTGACCTGATCGAACCGCTCCCACGGAACGGCCGGCTCATGTCGCGCGTCTTGGACGGGCTCTTCGGGCGGTTCGGATGAGGGCTCGCCGCCCTCCTCGGCCGGTTCTTCGGCCGGTGAAACTTGCTCCGCGTCTGGCGTCGCCTCTGCGGGTGCGGACTCTTTTGGCTCGTCCGTGGCCGGTTGTTCTGCCGGTTCGGGCGCAACAACGCCGTCCCCGAACAACGCCTCATCGGCGCCGTCTTGGGTTTCGATAGTCATGGGTTTTCCTTGGTTTAACGCCCGTATCCCGGCGGCGGAGGTTTAACGCCCGTTAGGCCCGGCGGCGGCGTACTGAGCGACAGGCTCAGGGTTCTGTGCTTCGGCGTAGAGTTTCGCCGCTTCGATCTGTGTCTTGACGGTCTCGGCCTGCATCTTCGCGGCGCTGACTTGGGTCTCAAAGCCCTTTCGCTGCTCTTCCTGCACGCGGACCTGATCTTCGATGCTTGGCTGCGTCGCGCCCTGCATCATCTCGTCGAGAATCTGCAGCGCCTGCTCTTTGTTGCGCATGTCGCTGAGGACGATGGCGAGACGCGCCCATTGCGGCGGGGCCTGAATGAGCGTCGGAAGCATGTTCGAGAACTTCTCAAACTCCTCGGCCTGCAGCGACGCCGTGTCGGGAACAACCTCGATGTTGATGTCCACGTCCACGTCGGCCAAGCGGTTGAAGATCGCCTGCTCGCCCGTGCGCGGATTGATGACCGGAAAGCCGTAGGCGTCCGTCAGTGGGACGTTGACCTCTTTGAACTCGACCTTCTGCTGGTCGCCTTCGAGGATGCGAATGAACCGCTGCTCGGTCCAGAACTGCTTGATAAGCTCCCAGCACCGACGATAGACGCGGCGCTTGAAGTTGTTGTGGCTGTCATAAAGCAGATTTTCCTGCGTAATGCCGGCCTGCTGCTGAGCAAGGATCGCGCGGCCCGATTGCTGCTCAACGCCGCGGCCCCTCAACCCGGAGCTTGGTCCCTCCTCCCCAAGCTCGGCGCCGTTGGTCTGCAGCATGAGATTGAGGCCGGCGAACTCCGTACTCGATTCGACGAAATCCCACCCGACGCCGCGCGCCGTGTTGACCTCCATATGGCCGTCAGCACGCGCCGCGTTCGCCTTGAACTCGTTTTCGTCGTTGGCAAACCCTTTGACGCCCCACGATCTGCGATCGGACAACAGGTGCATCTGCCGCGAACGCATGCGGTTGCGCTCGTCCTGCAGCGAGATCATGTCCCGCACCGCGCCGAAGCGGTTGTTGTCCCAGTTCACGTAGAGCGACTGGGCGATAATCCCGCACGTCGGGACGCCCTTGTCGTCGAGATACGGGCTCGGCCCCTCGAACAGCACGCCGCCGGTCGTCGCGTGATGCAGAGACCAATCCCCGCTAGGGTTCTTGCAGTAGAACACCAGAACCCGAACGCGCTGGCGCTGGGCGTCGTACATGTTGTTCCACGGACGGTCCGCGTGGGCTTCGTTATGCCCCTCGCCCATATCGCTGTGCGACGCTGTGAAGACCGCCTCATCCGCATCCGGGTAAAGCGACCGGGCGGTGTCGAGGTCCATCCACTGCGAGTAGCCGAGATAGCGCGCATCGGAGAAATCACGCTTGCGGCTGCGCGGATCCCAGAACAGGCTGTCATAGTCAATGCTCTCGACGCAGACTTCACCGTCCTCGATACGGCACTCGACCGCTTCAATCCCCTCAATCGCGATCTGGTCGAAGCCGTCGGAGAAGACCTGGTCGAGCTGGATGTTGTCGTCGAGATAGACGAGCGCCTGCGTCGTGACCTCGGCGCCCTTCTCCATGTCGGGGCGGCGGGGCAGAGCCTTCGGATCGGAGCGCGTCTGCTGCTCGTAGCCTTTGAGGAAATCGACCTTCCGCTTGACGTGGTTCGACGTGACGATCTGCTGCTTGCGCTTCTGGAGCTCTTCCCTCTCGTGCGTCGTCCACTGGTCGTCGTTGTAGTTGTCGTAGTACCGACGGTCGCGGGTCGCCAGCTTGCGCGCGTGCTGAGCCGATTGCTCAGAATTGCGGAACTTGCCGATGAGGTCGTTATGCGACCGGGTGTAATCGTCCATCAGATCGTCAGTGAGCCTTCATCATTGCGGCGCGGCTTGTAGTCGGTCGGAGCCTTCGGCCCTTGATCGACCTTCGCAGCCTGAAGCAGCGGCGAGTTGATCGCGTATTCTCCGAAGGCGTCGGCGCCGTGGCTGTTCTCGTCGTGCAACGGACCCTGAAACACGCCCATGCTGTCGTTCATCCGGCGCGAATAGCGTTTCAGCCGCCGCAGCCCGAGCCTCACATTCTCGTTGTCGTCGAACTCGCAGAGCGGGAGCAGGGCCCGCGTCGCGTTGATCCGCTCCTCCGGCCCCTGTCGAACGCCCGTCATCACCGGCGAGACGCCAAGCGTGCGCAGCGTGTCGGCCCGAGACCGGGCGCCGGCGCCCCACTCCCTCACCGCAACATCATGCGGCAGGCGGTGCATTGCGTAGGTGTACGGCTTGGAGTGGATCGCGTCCTGAGCAATCAGATCCGCCCCGTCCCCCGACGTCTCGTAGTAATCGATCACCCGGATGCGCGGCTTGCCGTCGGCGAAATGCTCTTGGAAGAACCAAATCGCCGTGTAGTCGTCTACGCCCAAGTCCCAACCTGTGGTGACCGGAAGTTCAGGAGAATGTGGATAACCCCCGGCTCGGCCCTCACTTTCGAGCTTGGAAATCAACTTCGCGTAGTAAGCGCCTTCGGTGAAGACCTCATAACCGCCGCCCCAGACGTGTTCGGCCTTCTCCGGGTCCGCCTCGTAGTCGGCTTTGATCTGTTTCAGCGTCTGGTCGTTGAGATACGGATTGTCGCGCCAGCCCACCTCAACCACGATCGATCCCGGCGGGATGTTCGGCCCGCGGAAAAGCTGGTCGATCGGGTCGGTGTCGTGTCGCGGGTTCCAGCGCGCCCAGATCTCCGCGCCGTCCTTACGGATGATCGTCGGGATGAGAAGGTCCAGAGAGCGCTGCTTGATCGTCTGCGCCTCCTCGATGTCGGCGACGTCAAACCCTTGGAACGACTTCACGCTTTCGGCGGTGTGGTTCTGCAGGCCTTGGAACACGAACTCGCCGCCGCCGGGCGTCTTGATCGACTGCTCCTGCACCTCGAACAGATGCCCGAGGCCATGCGCTTGGATACGCTCTTCAAGAAGCCGCTTGGAGCTCTCCTTGATGGAGCGCTGCACCTCGCGAAGACAGAGCGCCCTGTAGCCAGGCTGGCTGACCGCGCGCGCAAGATGCAGATCGGCGAAGAAGAACGACTTCATCCCGCCGCGCCCGCCGAACGCCGCCTTGAACGGCGCAGGCTGCAGGAAAGGATGAAACTTCTCCGAGCACTCTATTCGGAGCGCGCCGGAGGCGGGATCGTAACCCATTCAACCTTCGTGACGTTCTGAGTCCTGACGGGATCGCCGCCGGGGCCGCTGATCTCCTGAGCGACGCGCTCGCCATACCGGCGCGGCTTCATCTTGCTCGCGACCCATTTGCGCGTGTCCACACGGAGTTTGTCGCGTTGGGTGTCGCCCGACTTGTCGTCTGCGATCTCGACCAACTCGTCTGCAAACCAATCCGCCTGCGCATCTCTAGCGCGCGCGTATTGTTCCGCCGCGTAAGGGTTTTTCGCCATCTCCCTCAACACGATAGACGTGCTGGGCATCTCAGGATCGCGGCAGATGCTGCGGAGGCTTTCTCCCTCGACGATGCGCTCACAGAGAGGGAGTAACCACTCGGGCTCAGTACGGCCGGCCGTAGTAGTAGTCGTCTCGCCAGACGTGGTCATCGTTGATTACCTTGATCCTCAGGCTTTTCTTGTCGCCGCTGGTCGTGGTTGTGATGGTGTGGTCGATGTAGCCCGAGCCGCGAGAGGCGGAGAGCTGCAGCGTCGCGGTTGTCGTCGTGTTGCTGGAGCTGACGATGGTCGCGCCTTGGCTGTCGTTATCGACGCTTGCGATGGTGTCGGAGCCGAGCCAGTTGGACCAGTCGATCGTGTAGGTCAGTTGGTCGTCGTCGAAGATCTTGACCGTGAATGTGTCTTTCTCGGTCTGGGCGATGCCGCGGGTAACGGCGCGGCCGTTCTCCAAGACCTTGATTGTTCTATCGGCCACGGGGTGAGTCCTGCTCCAAATGACGCCCGCGGCGGCAGGCTTGCGTCTCTGTCAGCACGGTGACGACTTTCCCACCCTTGAAGCAATACCGGACGCCGTCGATCTCGCAGGATGCAGCGCGGGCGGCGATGGCGGCTTGGAGCTGCGGGCCGACGGTTTCTTCCATGTGCCTGCGGATCGCCGGGATATCGACGTCCAAGACGCGCTCGGCGTATCGGAGCAAAGCGTGGTCCGTGATCTCAGGGAAATTCACGCTGCACCCGCCTGCGCGCGCACGCGCCGCAGCGTCGCCCGTAAGGGGCCTGATTTCGCGGACGGTGTCGAGAATTTTGTTTTCAACATGCCGCCCTCAGGATTTTCCGCACCCCGTCGGCGCAGTGCAGGAGCGCCAGCGCCTTGGCTTTGTTCGGGGTCGTACGGTCCGTTTGAAGCTGTTTGGCGATGGCGGGACCTGAAAAGCCCACGGCGAACGACACCAAGATCCTGACGTCCCTGTGCGCCTTGCGGGTGCGGATGAAGCGCAGCCAGGACAGCGCCTCGAAGAAATCCTCGACCGAGGCATATCCCGATCGCGGGGGGGATTTGGGCGCCCCGATCGCCACCCCGTCCCGCTCCTGCTCGCGCTTGATGCCCTTGATCTCGAACAGGGTCCGGACGATCTCAGGGCCGGACTGGCCGGGATAGCCGAGGGTCTGGCGGCCCTGGTTTTTGAAGTTCGAGCAGCACGCTTCCTGAATGCAGCCGAAGATGAGCGGGGACAAATCCTCCTGCCTCCAGTCGTCGAGGTTCTGGAACGCCGCCTCCCGGGCAAGCAGGGTCTCGACGCGGGTCTTGCGCAGAAGGGCTTCGGTTACAGGCTGGGCGGCGACCACGGCGCTCACCATCCGCACTTGGCGCGCCGGTCGCGCACGAACAGCCGGGCCGACCAGTCCTCGGGCACGCTCGCTCGCGGGCTCGGGCTCAACTGGGTCAGGCTGAGATTCTGCATGCGCTCCATCGAGTTGAGGCGTTTCAGGACGAAGGCGCGATCCGCCTTGCCCAGCACCTCCCGCGTGATGAACCGGGCGCCGTCCTCGTGGAGCCAAGCCCGCGTCTGGGTCTGAGCGTCCTCGAACACCGCCTCGGAGATCTTGCAGAACGCCATGTCCGGGGTCGCGATTCCCTCGGGCCAGTCGTAGCGATCCGCGAGCCACTGGAGGGTGAGGATGAGCAGGCCGTTTTTCTTGTCCGACCAGTCCTCGATGGCCTGCCACTGCGCCTTTGGCCTCCCCTGCTCCGTGTTCTGCGCCTCGGCTTGGCGGACGCCTTGAACCGCTCGCTCGAACGCCGACGGGTTCGGGAAATACGGCTCGACACGGACGACCCTCTCGCAGACCGCGCGAACCGTCTTCGCCGGCAGACCGCGGAGGATGTCCGCCACGGTCCTCACCCGCAAATCGACGTCCGCCCCCGCCGAGGGCGGATTGAATTTCTGCAGGGTCTCGGCGACCGCAGTCTGGAGTTCGATTTCAGTCATGGGGCTTGTTCACCAAGTATTTTTGCAACGCGTCCATAGGGTTAGGGCGACGCGCCGGCGAGGCGCGGGCCTTCGCATCGGGCAGCTCGATCACCCGCGTTCGATCCGCATTCGCCTCAGCGATGGCGTCGGTGAAGTACCGCCAGTTTTGAATGCTTTGCGGGGGTCGGCCGGCCGCCAAGCGTTGGATCGTCGGCAGGATGTCGAGTTCAAGATCGAACCCGTTCCGCAGCCACGCGTCCGGTTCGGTCGTCACGACGATCCGAGGACTTCGGGCTGGGTCGGCGATGGCTTTCCCACCAGCCTCCATCATTCGTTCGACCACGTCGCGCGAACAGTATGGTTTAGAATCTACGTCAGTAGATTCTAATACTGGTTCATGGTTCATGGTTAGCATTGCGTTTGGGGGTGCGTTTGGCATGCGATCGCATTCCGATCGCATTGCGTTCGCATCCGTTTCGCATTCTTCAGGGGGCTTCCACCGGCTTTTGGCAGATGCTCGCGCTTTTTGAGACTTTTCTATCTTGCGCTGATATTCCGCAAACAGCTTCTTCTGGGTCCAGCCTTCCTCGGTCTGGGTGAGGTGGTCCTTGACCAGATCAAGCATGTCGTCGGCGAGGCCGCTGTAGGCCCGCAGCTTGGTCTCGGAGAGCGGTTTCGCCCCGGCGCGCCACCACATGGCGAGCAGGCGGACATAGCCTCCAAACGCCTCATTGGGCAGGTAGGCGCAATCCGCCAGAAGCGCGTCCGTGTAGAGCGGCATGATAGGGAGGTCAGCCACTCAGAACCTCGGGATCATGTCTGTGGGGGATGTCTCGCGCTGGGCGTCGAGAGCGGCGATGTCGGCGTCGTAGAAGCCTGCAATGCGCGCGGCCTGTGCGCGCCGATCGGCGCCCGACTCCGGATCCTCAGAGTCCCAGAGCCATTGGTCGCGCATCTTCGTGAGCCGGCGTCGCTCGCGTTTGTAGTCGATGAACTCCTCAGCGGACGGCATGGGCGGCCTCCATGGCGTCCACCGCCGATCGCGCCGCCTGCATGAAGTCCCGGCACCGGCAAGGCTCGCCGGCCCACACCTTCCGGGCGCGGTTGAGAAGCGTGCTGGCGAGGGCCTTGCGGATCTCGAACGCCTCCGCGATGTCCTCGATCGTCCGGCCGCGCAGGGTCGCGAGAAGCCAGACCGCGGCCATCCGGGCGGCGCGCTGTTGAACCGTCGTCGGGTGCATGACGGTCGCCGCCGGAACGCCGTAGCCTTCCGCAGCCGCATCGACTGCGCGTGCAGGGGTGAGGATCATGCCGCGGCCCTCGCCTCAGCGACCTTCGCATCCGCCGCGGCGATGCATTCCGGCGTGTAGTGAACGACACGGCTGACGCGCTTGTCGCCCCACAGATACGAAATCACTGTCCAGCGGTTGTCCGTCGGGACTTGGCCGCAGCCGAGGCACGGCTCGCTCGCCGGCCGCGGCGCCTGCGCGCTACGCTTCCAGCGGGACATGCTCGGGCCTCCTGTCAGCGTTCAGAATATGCGTTCGAAACGCCTGCTTCTGCTCCGGGGCGAGCGGCATGACCGACCTGCGGACGGCGCCGGCCATCGCCTCGAACCATGGCTCAAAATCTACGTTTGGGTCCCTCAGGGCCTTGCGGAACCGGTATTCGTTCTGACAGGCTGCAAGGCAGATGTCGGGGACCGTAACGCCGAGGCCTTTGAAGGTTTTCTGCGCGCGTTTTCGCGCTTCTGTCGTCCAGATCATGCAGCCCTCCACAGCACCTTAGGAGAAT
Organism: Pseudomonadota bacterium; assembly: GCA_038522735.1. Classification (GTDB taxonomy): domain Bacteria; phylum Pseudomonadota; class Alphaproteobacteria; order Caulobacterales; family Parvularculaceae; genus JBCBJX01. Next base: position 888 of record JBCBJX010000021.1, on the reverse strand, counting down.
TGTTTGAGGAAGTCGCAGGCGCGTAACCGGCGTTAACGATGAGGCCGTCCCTCTTCGCCCTCCTCGCCACATGACCCCAGGCCCTGCCGTCGGGCGGCTTCGGGTTTCCGGCGCCCTCAAACGCCTCTCGGACCCGCTCGATGAGGAACGCGCCGGAGCAGGTGCGGGCGAAGTCCGCTAGGAAACTCAGCGCCCGGTCGTTCCAGCCAGGTTCGTCCCGCTCCGCATGGTCGGAGGCGCGGGTCATGCCGATGACAGCGCGGGCTTCGGCGTGTTTGAAGAGGTCCATCACGCCGCCTCCCCCAGCCGCCGGGCGCGGGCCTGCGCAAGGCTTTCACGGAAGCCGGGCCAGTCGATATTGCGGCCGGTGTCGCACGCCGCGCGGGTGACGACGCCCTCGACAGTGTCGGCGTCTCCCTCGCGATCCGCATCCAGAACAACGCTGCGGTCCAGTATGGTGAGATGCGAGAGCGAGGCGATCATGGTGTTGTCGGAGAATTTGAGGGGCGGGCTCGGCTTCACGCCGCTGGGCTTTGGTCCCGGCTTGAGCCGCCGGCTGACCGACACTCCGAGAATGCTGCAGCGGTGAAGCACCGCGGTCGAAGTCCGCTCGCAGCGCATGGCCGTCAGAGCGAGCGCGATGTCGTGGAACCCGGCGCCCCGCCGGCGCATGATGGACATGACCGCGTCTTCGTCGGCGGTCCACGCCCTTCGTTGCTTGGTCTCGCTCACGGGCTTCTCCCGTTGCTGTGGAAAACTCCGAAAGACTCAGCGCTTCCGGTTGTTTGCAGTTGATCGTTTCGCTATCGCAATATTCAGTTGACCCCGAGATATTGCGGGGACTGCACCGCGATGAGGACGAGCATCCACAGGGCCGTCGTGATGACG